>USNA01000117.1 GCA_900555955.1 uncultured Collinsella sp.
GGCCTCATGGCCGAGGAGGCGTAGGGGGGCGGTCCCCCGCACATAAGCCAGTCACCCCGGAAGCGGTTCGATCCGAAGCCGTTGAGGCGAACCTCAGGTCCCTTTTCTGCGAGCGCCCAGGGCGCCACACGCGTGCACAGACTGTCGGTTCGACGTAGAAGCCTCAGCCGTAGCAACGGATTGCCCAGCGAGAGATCGCCGCGGGCGGATATTAAACTGCAAAGACGAGCGTCGGTAAGACACGCCGAGGTCGCCGCGGACGGGCTGATATAGGGAGAGGGCCTGACCCCATATCGTTGGGGCCAGGCCCGATTTTGCCTCTTGACAATGTCCTGCTCATATTAAAAGGAACGCCCCTAACTGCCGGCTAGAGGGCACCGAAGAGAATGGCGTAGGTAGTGGATTCGCCGAGCTTGAGCTCGTCGCCGGGATTGAGCTGGGCGGAACGGCCGGGCTCGACCTGAATGCAGACGCGCGTGGCCCCGTTTACCACCACGGTTCCGTTGGTGGACGACAAGTCCTCGACGTGCCAGACATTTTGAGCATCGCACCAGATATGGGCATGGCGGGCCGAGACATCGTCGCCGACGTCGGTAATATCGCCCTCACCAGTGGCCAGCGCACCAATCTCAACACCCTGCTCACTCGGCTGAATCCAGCGCGGGGCGCTCACGACAAAACTGTTTTGTACGCGCAGCAAGCCCAAGGGGTGCGCCGGAGCGGGTTCGCGTTCGCCCGCGGTCATCGACATGCCAAGCGAACGCGGCGTGGAGGTGCCTCCGCCACAGGTCGCGTGCGCGTAGTCGATGGCATAGTTCACCGAGGACCGCACATCCGCCGAACAACCGACAGCGACAAACAGCACCAGCACGGCCTCGGCGCGCTCGGCGGGCATGAGTTCCGCCGCCTGGGACAGGCGATCGAGCGCGTTGCGATAGAGATTCGTGTCCTGGTGGCACTCTTCGAGCGCGCGTACCATCGGTTCACCTGCAGGACCGCACACCATATTGATCACAGCCGTGGAGTCCATGGGATTTCGCTGGCGCAGGGCCAGTTGCGACATAATACGCGCAGCCGAGGTACCGTATTCGGCAAAGTAGCGCTGCTGAAGCGTGCCGACCGGCGCGCGAACGATAAAGCGGGAAACCCAAGAGCGATCGGCGGGGAGGGTCCTCGCGGGCGGCGCGGTGCGGTCCCGTTTCGCCTGTCCCCGCCTCGGCTCTGCGGGCTGCGGCCGTCGGCGAGCGGACGAGACGAAAGCACCAGGCCGCACAGCTCGATATGGCTCAGATGCGCCGCGCGCTTAAAGATGTCAAACATGGCCCCGCATGGGGTGAGCTCAACTTGAGATGCCATGACCTAGGCCTCCTTGGTCGTAGAAATAGAATCGGACGATACTTCAACAGGTCCGCCAAAAGTACGGGCAGCTGCGGCTCCACCGGCAAGCGGAGTCGCCATCTGGGCTTTTGTGCGTCGCGGTGCCGAAACGGGAAGTTCAAAGGCAAAGCCCATCGCAAGCAAAAACCACGTAAGCGTATAGGTTGCAACCAGAGCGGCAACAAGGCCGCCCGTCACGGCGCGTTGGGAAAATACGCTACATGCAGCCACAACCAGCACCGGAACCTCGCAGGCAGAAAGCGCAAACACACCCTGCAGGAACCCCGAGCGCCGATCGCGCGCAAGTGCCCCCGCGGCAACGCCGGCTATGCCTGGCAGCGCCAACGCCAGTGCGGCAATAATACCCGGTAGCGACCCAGACCACACGAGCGATCCCAAAGTCGCCGTCACGCGAGCGCCCGACGCCAGCAGCGCGGCCGAAACCACGACCACAGCCCAAACCACGCCACAGACGACCGTCGCGCCGACCATCAGCGCGCGACGAACCGCGCGGCCAGACGCATCCATGGGGCACGGCGTGAGCGGCTCGCCGCGGAGCGAACGACCGACATTTTGCGCATAGTGGTCACAAAACGCCGAGAGCGCCGCCTCGACCGCCGCCGGCTCGGGACGATCTTTTTGATGGCTGGACAGACAGGCCATCACCACGTCGAACAGCTGGGCATCGACAAACGCCAGCGCATCGCGTAGCTCTTCGGAATCCGGCTCAAGCCCTAGCTGCTGGGCCTGCTCGGCCGCAGCGAGCGCCACATCGGGCTCACGACGAAGCAGCTGAGTCAAATCACAACCGGGCGCATGGGCACCAATGGGATAATCGGGCCGCGTGTCCATCTTGAGACGGTAGGGGCTCGCGATGTCGCGCGTCTTTTTGCGCGAACCCGAGGTGCCCGAAGTGCTCGGCGCGGCTTCGTATGGCGCGACGCCGGCAATGAGCTCGTAAACCGTGCTTGCCGCGGCGTAGACGTCAATCGCCGGCGACATACGCAAAGCGCGCAGGTCGGGAATATCGTCGGTGAGCATCTCGGGCGGGGCATAGGCAACCGTCGCGCGACGCAGCGTGGCATAGCGCTCCGTAAACGACGCCTTGCCGCCGGTACCGGCCAACAGCCCACCCCACCGCAAGGGCTCGCTCGCACGGCCGACGCAGGCTCAAGCGCCAGCGACGAGCCAAAGTCGATCAGGCACAGGTCAAAGGTGCCCTCGGCAAGCTGCCGGTCAAGCGGTAGACGCGCCGTGCGCACCATAATATTAGCGGGCGAGATATCGCGATGGACAAAGCCCTCGCCCACCAGGCTCATACGGCAGAGCAAATCGAACAGGTCGCGACCCAGACGCGCCGCCACGAGCGGCGACAGACGCCCGGCATCGTCCACGGCAAGGCGCGGGCGCGGGCGAGCGCGCGTCTAGCCCTCGACCCACTCCATGACAATCGCGGGCACGCCGTCAACCTCGCCCCACCCGTATAAGCGGGGAAAGCCCTTAAGGCCCGAAAGGGCGCGATGGCATTCGTATTCCTCGCGAAACGCCGCCTTGAACTTGGCGACCAGCGCCTCGTGAGCGGCATCGTCGTCAAACTCATCGCGCGTCGGCAAGATGAGCTGCTTGAGTGCCACGGCCTCGCCTTGGGCGTTGACGGCACGCGTCACGCGGCCGATACCGCCACGGCGCATGGTGGCATCGTCGGCAAACAGCATCGTAAAACGACGCAGATAGGCAGGCAGTTCGTCCTGACCGAGCGCAATGGCCGGCTCAAACCCGTCGACACGCGCCAGGCGCAGGCCGACCATGGGATCGCGACCGAGCGATTGTGGTGTGGTGGATGCAAGATCGGTCATCATAGGGCAAGCGCCGCCACGTTATTGTTGAAGTTACCGAGCGCGACGTCATCATCGCCGTAATGGCCGACCCATTGACATAGGTTGGTGTAACAGCCCCACAGATTGGCATACTGCTGATACCACTTTGACCGGGGCGAGAATGTCTGACGACCGAACTCGGCTCGAATGACAAACATCTCCCCGACCAGGCTGTCGCACGGTCTGGGATCTCCCGTAGAGTTATAGGTCGAGACCACGTCATTGGCACGAGAAACATAGCCGTCGAGCATGTTGTACTTGGTCACAAGCCAACTGTGAATGCTCTCTTCCTCGGCAGCGGAAAGGCCACCGGAGTTTGCATCGTTGTCAGTGTTGCCGCCCGTCGAGCCGCCGTTTCCAGACCCTCCGGTAGAGGAACCCGACCCAGAGCCGCCGCCCGAACTCGATGAATCCGAGCCGGAGCCAGAAGTATCCGAGCTACCGGGCTTTCCGGACTGCTGGGCGTCCTGCTCCTTTTGCTGCTCGACCTTATTCACCGTTGCCGCCACGCTATTGTTGGACAACCGATCGATGATCTTGGTGTTGGTGAGCACGATGGTTTTGCCATTGGCAAGCGTGACTTCGTTGTCCGGGGCCTCGGCGCCGTCCGCATCGTCGGTGCCAAACACAATATGCGCGACCACACTTGCCCAAGCATATCCAGTCGTGGTACCCAGATCACTTTTGACCTCATGCCCCACGCGCGGTTCGCGTGCGGCATGCGCCTGCATCATGGACGGCACGGTCATGCCATAGGCAGAAACGCCAGCCATGACCAGCACCAGCGAGCACGACAGCAGCACGTACGCCCGCGGCGCCAAGCCCAGTCGGCGTCGCATGCGCACCGCGGCGCCGCGCTTTGTCTGAGTGCCACCGGGCCGCATGCGTTCTCCTCCAAGAAAAACACGCCGCTCAGAAGCGGCGCATTCATTCAATCCATATTTGAGTGTATCAGCGAACCAAAAAGGTTGCGCAACGAATGGGCAAATACGAGGTGCGAGTGGACCCATCCACGCGATAAGCGGATGAAAAGCAGGTTTGTTGCACAACAAATGCATGAACGCGTGCCCAATTATGAGCGCCCCGTGCGGCAGGCCGACGGGACATGCCGCGGAGCTGACGCCGCCTAGATCGCGCGGCGGGCCTCGATAGCGCGGCCGAGCGTGAGCTCGTCGGCATACTCCAGGTCGCCACCCACGGGCAGGCCGCTCGCCAGACGCGACACCTCGACGCCCAGTGGCTTGATGGTGCGAGCAAGGTAGCTCGCCGTGGTCTCGCCCTCGATATTGGGGTTGGTGGCGATAATGACCTCGTGGATATCCTCATGGCCCAGGCGCGCCAGCAGCTCGCGGATATGCAGCTGCTCGGGACCGATCTTGTCCAGCGCATC
>USNA01000118.1 GCA_900555955.1 uncultured Collinsella sp.
GGCGCGACGGGTACCCCGTTGAACCGCACAGAGGGGAGGAATGCGAATCAAACTCAACAGGGCAGGCTTTTTCATCGCCTATTGCCTGCTCCGTTGCTGAATATAATATAGTTCACCGTGGCTTACTTTGTAGCCTCAATATGCGCCGCCACACCTTCTCCATAAGTTAGCCCCGGTAAACCTACCAAAAAGGGATGTTAATTTTGGTAGGTTTTATCTGGGGAAATGTCACAGCGCCAGCGTTCCACCACAAAGGGGGCAGGCACCTTCGTGTGGTTTTGGCCACGAAAGAGCTGTTAGAGTCCGGCAGGCCAGCGACAGGCGGCCAAGTCGACATGCATGTCGTCCTTAAACGCCACACCCTCCCCTAGCAAAAGCTCACGTTGAGCATCGGGACCGCCAAAAGCAAAGCCCTCGCATATGTGCCCGTCGGCAAACACCACGCGGTGACAGGGAATCTCGCCGGGGCGCGGATTGCTATGCAGGGCATACCCCACATAGCGCGCACTTCGCGGGCGACCGGCGAGCAGCGCCACCTGACCATACGTGGCGACCATCCCCTCGGGGATCTGCTCGACCACCTCGTACACCCGTTCAAAAAAGCCCTCAGACGCCATCGCTCGCTCCCTTCTCCGCATTAACAGCATAAAGAAATGATCCCTTGGGGACGGAGGAAAACGGATCATTCGCGGCCTCCGTGCGGTCGATGATCCGTTTTCCTCCGTCCCCAAGGGATCATTTGTTGGCGGGTCGGTTAGTTGGCGGGCTGGAAGAAGGCTACGGCTACGGCACCGGGGCCTACGTGGGTGCCGATGGTGGCGCCGATGGTGTGGACGGGCAGTTCGCCCTCGGCATGGCCAGCCCACAGCGCCGCACTGTCCTCGATATACTTCTTGAGCACCACATCCGAAAGGCCCGTATAGCCGAGCGCCAGAGGCATGGAAAAGTCGATGCCGCCTGCCTTTTCGACCTTTTGGTTCAGCAAATTGCGGCCGTTCTTAGAACCGCGCGCCTTGCCCAGCTGCACGATCAGACCGTCCTCGACAGCCACCACGGGCTTTACGTTGAGCAGCGTGCCCACGGCGCCGGCCGCAGCAGAAAGACGACCGCCGCGCACCAGGTACTCCAGCGTCTCGAGCAGGCCGATAACCACCACGCGGTCGCGCACGGCCTCAACCGCCGACGCGATCTGAGCCGCGCTCTGGCCCTCGTCCACCAAGCGCAGCGCATACTCAACCAGGATGCGTTCACCCAGGGTGACGTTATTGCTATCTACCACGAACACGTCGCCGCCCGGTGCCTCGGCAAGTGCGGTACAGGCACTCTGATTGGTGCCCGAAAGCTTAGCGCCCACAGTAATAATCACGGCCTCATCGCCAGCCTCGCGAACCTCAGCGATGGCCTGCGAAAACGCGTACGGGTTGACCTGACCGGTCTTGGGCAGTTCATCGCGCTCCACGAGCATCTCGTAAAAGCGCTGGTGATCGATGTCGACGCCATCCATGTACACATCGGTGCCAAAGGTGACGGACAGCGGCAAAACGTCCAGTGCCGGATGCTCGGCCGGCGACATATCGCTTGCGGAATCGGTAATAATGCGGACGGACATAACGAATCCTTTCTTGCGCAGGTCCCGCGCAGGGAATTTTGACAGCAATGTCCCGACACGGTACACGCGCCCAAACGGGACGATGCAGTTGTTAATTGGAGGCAAATGCCTAGGCGGCCCTACAGCTCGCGCAAGGTGTTGAGAATCGTGCGTAGCGACGCATACATCTGCTCGCGCTGCTCCACACCCATGGCCTTACCGGTGGCGTCGAGTACCTCGCCAATAATGCGATCGGCCTCGTTCATGCTCTCGCCGCCCAACGTGGTCAGGCGAACCGGGGCGCGATACTTAACGGCGGCATCGGCCGAATCGTCGACCTCGACGTAGCCGCCCTCCTCTAGATGCGCCAGCGTGCGCGAGACGGCAGCGCGGGTCACGCCAGCCATGCGGGCGAGGTCGGCGCCGGTCAGGCCGTCCTTGCTGCGCTCAAGATAGTACAGGCACATGATATCGGAGCCCTTAAGGCCCAGCCTTGCGCCCTCAGATGTCTTAATGCGCTGGATCTCCTTGTAGAGTCCGCTGATCAGTCCGACAAAGTCCTCGAAACGTGCCTCGTCGCTCTGTTGCATGGAAGACGACCGCCTTTCGCTTGCACAATGCTAACGGGTAAACATCTTAGCCGTACCCAGCGACCGCAAGCCCCGCACGCCCTATTTGTTAACTCATCAACATAAAAACCACCACAAAGGGGACAGGCACCTTTGTGGTGGTTTGCGTGGTGGTTTGGGCCGAGCTACAGCTCCACGCGGGGATTGTCGCGGGTCACAAGCGTCTTAGCGACAACCGTCGCTCCCAGATAGCGCTCGAGCAGCTCGGCTAAGCGATCGATCGCGGCCTGGCAGTCCCCCATTCGCTCGGGCTCTACACACTCAATCGCCAGAAATGCGTCGGCCGAATCGTCGGACAGAGCCGTTCGAACGCCGTCGCGCCAGTTCCAGCAGCGGCACACGGCGCCCGCATCGTCGATGTAGGCGAGCTCGCCGGGCAGCGTCAGGTCATCCGCTTCCTCGCCAAGCGGCAAGAACGCATCGCCGCCGTCGGTCACCTTCAAGCGAAGATCCCCCTCAATCGCATGCAGGTCCTCGCCTCCCACGGGCAGCGCGTAGGACAGCGACACCGTGTTGTAAATATCCACCGCGGGCGTAATGTGGCCCACCGGCTTGCCTTTGAGCACGCGTTTGAGCAAGTTCTCGATCGAGCAGCGCGCGCCTTTCTTGGTCTTGAACAGACGATAGGCCTCGCGCCATGCCTTGACCGGTGCGTTCTCGCTGATAGTGTCGCTGGTCAGATGACGCTCCGCATCGATATTGGCGCGGTCGAGCAACGCCGCAATCGCATCCACGTCCTCTTGAGGAATCTGAGCCGTGGGCTTCATGCCCTCCACGACCACAACACCGACCGCTGCCTGCGGAAACAGCTCCCAGAATGAATCCTCGGCAATAAAGCTCTTCATACGCTCTCCCTTCATTGTGCGCGCCCGAGTGAGGGCGCCTAAACAAAAAGCGCCCTTACAACGGCCACCTTCAAAGTCCTACGGTGCCGTCACAAGAACGCTTGCGCTGTCCCCATCCGGAGAAGGGGACGATATGTCAGGCGTATTGTAACCCGAGTCATCCACGCGAGCAAAACCACCATAAAGGTGCCTGTCCCCTTTGTGGTGGATATGGACTCACGGCGAAGCTAGTGGCGAAGTCCTAGCAGCCCGCGGCCGCGATGACGAGCGTCGGCGGGCACCTGAGCGTGCGGGCCGGCGGCCTTAACGGACTCGGGCAGGTGCGAGTACTTCTTCTCGAAGTTCTCCTCAAACATCACCGCCAGGTTGTGCGCTGCCTCGTCGTAGCGCGCGGTGCTCTGCCAGTACTGGCGCGGCACCAGGATACCGTCGGGCACACCGTGGCACGTAGTGGGAATGTCGACATTAAAGATATCGTCGTGCACGAACTCGCTGTCCTCGATGGTACCGTCGAGGGCGCGGGCCACCAGGGCGCGCGTGTAGGCCAGTTCGATGCGATGGCCCACGCCATAACCGCCACCAATCCAGCCGGTGTTGACCAGATAGACGCGGGTGCGTCCGTCGGCGATACGCTCGCCGAGCATCTTGGCATAGACCATGGGATCGAGCGGCATAAACGGCTCGCCAAACAGCGAGGAGAACGTGGGCGTGGGTTCGGTGACGCCGACCTCGGTACCGGGGATCTTGGCGGTGAAGCCCGTCACAAAGTGATACATGGCGGCATCGGCCGTCAGGCGCGAGATAGGCGGCAGCACGCCAAAGGCATCGCAGGTCAAAAACAGCACGACGCTCGGGGTAGTACCCATGCCCTTGGTCCACGCGTTGGGGATATGCTCGACGGGATAGGCCACGCGCGTGTTGTGCGTGATCGAGACATCATCATAGTTAGGCTTGCGATTCTCATCGAGCACCACGTTTTCGCAGATGGCGCCAAAGCGAACGGCGTTGAAGATCTCGGGCTCGTGGAACGCATCCAAGCCCTCGCACTTGGCATAGCAGCCGCCCTCGATGTTGAAGATACCCATGTCGGACCAGCCGTGCTCGTCATCGCCGATCAGTAGGCGCGTGGGGTTGGCCGAAAGCGTGGTCTTGCCCGTGCCGGAGAGGCCAAAGAACACAGCGGTCTCGTGCGTGACGGGATCCATGCTGGCCGAGCAGTGCATGGGCAGCACATCGTCCTCGACAGGCAGCAGGTAGTTCATAACGCTGAAGATGGACTTTTTGATTTCGCCGGAGTAACCGGTGCCGGCAACCAGAATCACGCGCTCCTGGAAGTTGATGACCACGGCGGCGCTGGAGTTGAGGCCCTTGATGGCGGGGTCGCACTGGTAGCCGGGAGCGGCGAGCACGCAAAAGTCCGGCTCACCGGTGCGCGCAATTTCACGAGCGAGCGGACGGGCGAGCATCTGCTTAATGAAGAGCGCCTGGCTGGCACGCTCGCAGGCGACGAGCAGGCGACGCGTGTGGTTGCGGGCGGCGGCCGCCATGCCGCGCGTGACGTACCCGCTGC
>USNA01000119.1 GCA_900555955.1 uncultured Collinsella sp.
GTGCGAGCCCAGGACTTGACCGAGCGGAAAACTCGCCCTGCCCCTCCCGGCCGGAGCGTATGCAGGGTTTGTGTACGAATCCTCGTGTCCGTTGACCGACGCCAGGGTCCCCGCCATAATACTTTCGGTTCACGCACGAATCCGCTGCCAGAGACAGCCGGTGCAAACGGGCATCGCCCGCGAGCTTAATGGGATATCCCGCCAGCCGAGGTGGTCGAGTAGATATGTCTTCTCGCCCCCGTCGCTCATGCAGCGCGGGGGCTTTCTTTTTGGACATGCCCCCGTCACGTCCTTGTGGCGGACCGTGCCCGGAAAGAATTCGAGGAGGTGTAATTCATGCCCCAGCAGTACAAAATCGACAAGGTTGCAGAGATCGAGTCCCGTATCGCCGAGAACGCCGGTCTGTTCGTCGTCAACTACAACGGTCTGACGGTTAAGCAGGCTCAGGAGCTGCGTCATCAGCTTCGCGAGTGCGGCGCCGAGATGAAGGTCTACAAGAACAACCTGGTCAAGATCGCTCTCAAGAACCAGGAGCAGCCCGAGCTCGACGAGATCCTCGCCGGCCCCGTCGCTTATGTGTTCTACGAGACCGAGCCGGTCGAGGCCGCTAAGACCCTTAAGGACTTCTCCGCTAAGTCCAAGGGCGTCCTTGAGATCAAGGGCGGTATCTCCGACGGCAAGGCCGTTTCCGCTGATGATGTTAAGGCTATCGCTGAGCTGCCCACCAAGGACCAGCTTCTCGGCCAGATCGCCGGTCTCATCTCCGGTTTCGCTCGCGACATCGCTGTCTGCGTCAACGGCGTTTCCTCTGGTCTCGCTCGTTCGATCCAGCAGGTCTCCGAGCAGAAGGCAGCCTAGTCGCTGTTTTCACCCGCGGCGGCAACGCCGCACCCCTGGCGCATTCGCGCCGTGTTTTAACTGATCTCCGTGCACAGACACGGAAACCGAAAGGACTTAGAAATGGCTAAGCTTACCACCGATGAGATCATCGATGCTCTTAAGGAAATGACCCTTCTCGAGGCTTCCGAGCTCGTCAAGGCTATCGAGGACACCTTCGGCGTTTCCGCCGCTGCTCCTGCCGCCGTTGTCGCCGCTCCCGCTGCTGGCGCTGCTGAGGCCGAGGAGAAGACCGAGTTTGACGTCGTGCTCGAGGGCTTCGGCGACAACAAGATCCAGGTCATCAAGGCCGTCCGTGAGCTCACCAGCCTTGGCCTGAAGGAGGCCAAGGAGGTCGTCGAGGGCGCTCCCAAGGCTGTTCTCGAGGGTGCCAAGAAGGAGGACGCCGAGGCTGCCAAGGAGAAGCTCGAGGCTGCTGGCGCTGCTGTCACCCTCAAGTAATCAGGCTCTCTCGCCAGATTTCTTTGCAGACGGGGTTCGCATTGCGAGCCCCGTCTTTTTTGTTATGACCCCTCTATTTTGCTGGCTCGGCATGCAAATTACTGCCGTTTGCAGTGCTTTGGGGTCGCTACCGTTGGGCGATAAAATTGCACTGTTCGAGCAATAATTTGCGTTGACCTGCTGAAGAATGGCGCTTGCCTACATTAACGTTAATTAGGGGCGGTAAGATACTTCGGTATCGCAATTTGGTCTGCGGCCGCCGTGCCGCACGCACAGGGCGCATCCTGCGCCTGCGAAAGGATCCTTGAATACTATGAAGGCAATCATCCCCGCCGCCGGTCTTGGCACGCGTTTTCTGCCTGGCACCAAGTGCACGCCCAAAGAGATGCTGCCGGTTCTCGACAAGCCGGTCATCCAGTATGTCGTTGAGGAGGCGCTCGACCCCGAGGATGTCGACGACGCCATCATCGTTACCTCGCCCGGCAAGCCCGAGCTGCTGAACTACTTCCAGCCCGACCGTTCGCTCGAGAACCTGCTTCGCGAGCGCGGTAAGGACGCCTACGCCGACGCTGTCGCCCATGCGGGCGGTATGCCGGTCGACTTCCGTTATCAGTACGATCCCAAGGGCCTTGGCCACGCCATTCGCTCTGCCGCCGACGCTGTGGCAGGGGAGAACTTCCTGGTTCTTCTGGGCGACTACGTTGTGCCCAACCGCGACATCTGCGACAAGATGCTTGCCGTCTCCAAGGAGCACGGTGGCGCTTCTGTTATCGCCGTTGCCGCGTGCGCTCCCGAGGAAGTCAGCCGCTATGGCGTTATCGCCGGCGATCGTGTGGGCGCTCTCGAGGGCTTCGAGAGTGCCGCCGACGAAGCCAGACGGCCGACGACGAGCCCGGTGCTGTTTGGCGTATGGGCGGCCTGGTCGAGAAGCCCGCTCCCGAGGCGGCTCCGTCCAACCTGTACATCGTCGGTCGCTACCTGCTGAGCCCGCTTGTCATGGACCTGCTGGCCGATCAGCAGGCCGGTAAGGGCGGCGAGATCCAGCTGACCGACGCCATGGCGCGTTCGCTCGACCGCGAGGCCATGTACGCTGTCGTTATCGACCCGCTGTCGGGCTACGACACCGGCACCCCGTCTGGCTGGATGGCCACCAACGCCCTCATGGCTGCAAGCGATCCTCGCTTTGCCGGCGCCTTCTGGGATGCCATCGACGAGCGCGGCGGTTTGATGCGCAAATAAGCCTTTCGGGCATCGACATTTACGGGTGCGGACTTCGGTTCGCGCCCGTTTTTTATAAGAGCTGCGATTGCCAGCCCTCTGTTCACAGAAAATATATGAACAGGTGTTCGATACACATACATTTACCTGCGCATTTTCTGTCGAAAAACTTTGCTACTCCAAAAACTCAATCACGTCAAGGCTTTTCTTGCTCAACGGTCGGTACCTGATAAACTATTAGGTTGCGATAACTGGCGAAGCTATGCCTCGCCAATCCACCGAGCATTTCCGTGAAGGAGGAAAAACCTGGTGACCTACGCATACACTGCCACTGAGCGCAAGCGCGTCAGCTTCGGGAAAATCCCGGAGGCCATGGAGCTCCCCAACCTTATCTCTGTTCAAAGGGAATCCTTTGAGCGTTTTAAGGACGAGGGCCTTCGTGAGGCGTTCAAGGAATCCAGCCCCATCCAGAGTCAGAACCATGTTCTCGAGGTTACCTTCGGCGAGCATCAGTTCGGCGACCCCGCGCACACCGTCGAGGAGTGCCGCGAGAAGGACATGACCTATCAGGCCCCGCTTCTGACTGACGTCCGTCTCACCAACAAGGAGACCGGCGAGATCAAGGAGCAGCTCGTCTTTATGGGCGACTTCCCCATGATGACCGATCAGGGCACCTTCATCATCAACGGTACCGAGCGTATCGTCGTCTCGCAGCTCGTCCGCTCCCCGGGCGTGTACTACAGCTCCGAGATGGATTCGGGCAAGCAGATCTACAAGGCTCAGATCATCCCGTCCCGCGGTGCCTGGCTCGAGTTTGAGGTCGACAAGCGCGACCAGCTCATGGTCTCCATCGACCGTAAGCGCAAGCAGAGCGCCACGATGTTCCTGCGCGCCCTTGGCATCGCCGTCACCAACGACGATATCATCGAGCTGCTCGGCAACTCCGATGTGATCAAGCGCACCCTCGAGCGCGATACCGCCCTCACTCGCGAGGACGCCCTCATCGAGATTTACCGTCGTCTGCGCCCGGGCGAGCCTCCCACCGTGGATGCTTCCCGCAGCCTGCTCGAGGGTCTGCTCTTCAACCCGCAGCGCTACGATCTGGCCCGCGTCGGTCGTTACAAGGTCAACAAGAAGCTCAACCTCACCACCGAGGAAGAGGTCACGGTGCTCACCGACGAGGATATCGTCGCTACGCTGCGCTACCTGCTGTCCCTCGCTGCCGGCGAGCAGGGCTTCAAGGTCGACGACATCGACCACTTTGGCAACCGCCGCATTCGCACCGTCGGCGAGCTCGTCGCCAACCAGTTCCGTATCGGCATGAGCCGTATGGAGCGCGTCGTCCGTGAGCGCATGAGCTCCCAGGACATCGACGAGATCACCCCGCAGTCGCTCATCAACATCCGTCCGATCGTGGCCTCCATCAAGGAGTTCTTCGGTTCCTCGCAGCTCTCGCAGTTCATGGACCAGGCGAACCCCCTGACCGGTCTGACTCACAAGCGCCGTCTGTCCGCACTCGGCCCTGGCGGTCTTGCCGGTCACAAGTCGGGCTCCAGCCGTCGCACCAACGTGCCGACGGCCGTCCGCGACGTTCACAACTCGCACTACAGCCGCATGTGCCCGATCGAGACCCCCGAAGGCCCCAACATCGGCCTGATCGGCTCGCTCGCCCTCTACGCCCGCGTCAACGAGTATGGCTTCATCGAGGCCCCGTTCCGTCGTGTCGAGAACGGCGTTGCCACCGATCAGATCGACTGGATGACCGCTGACGAGGAAGAGAAGCACGTCATCGCGCCGGCCAACACGCCGCTCGATCCCAAGACCAACGAGTTCATCACGACCGATGCCGAGGGCAAGATCGTCCGTCCGCATACCGTGATCGCCCGTACCCGCGACTTCGACGGCTCCTTCGGCGCTCCCGCCGACGTGCCTGTCGAGGACGTCGACTACATGGACGTCTCGCCGCGTCAGATGCTCTCCGTCGCAGCCACGCTGATTCCGTTCCTCGAGCACGACGACGCCAAGCGTACGCTCATGGGCGCCAACATGCAGCGTCAGGCTG
>USNA01000120.1 GCA_900555955.1 uncultured Collinsella sp.
TGGATGCCGCCCGGGGGGTCTGTAGGTGGCGCGCGAGCCAGTTGATGGTGCGCATGTCCAGGTGGTTGGTGGGCTCGTCGAGCATGAGCACGTCGTAGTCGCCGATCAGCAGACGCGCGAGGTCCACGCGACGGCGCTGACCGCCCGAGAGCTCGCCCACCGTGCCCTCCCAGGGCACATCGCTGATGAGGCCAGCCAGGATCTGGCGCGTACGCGGGCTCGACGCCCACTCGTACTCGGGCGTGTCGCCGACGACGGCATGATGCACGGTGTCGGTATCAACGAGGTTGTCCTTTTGGCCGAGCAATCCGATCGTGGTGTCGCGGCGGTGCGTCACGCGGCCGTCGTCGGGCTCCAGCGTGCCGGCGAGCACGCTCAGCAGCGTCGACTTGCCGTCGCCGTTTTTACCGACAATACCAATGCGGTCGCCCTCGCCCACGCCGAGCGTCACGTTATCGAAAATATGTTTGGTGGGAAACTCTAGGCTGACGGAATCGCATCCCAAAAGAATCGCCATATGCCCTGCTCCTTCGTAGAAATTCAACGTTGTCCATGATAGCAGCGAGCCCCACCCCAAACCACCACGAAGGCGCCTGTCCCCTTTGTGGTGGTCGTTTCGGTCGCAGAGCAAAAGGCGGGCCATCTCCCACAAGAGATGACCCGCTTCTCCAATCAGTCCCGCGGCAACCGTGGCCGCCGCGGGCCTCAAGCATGTCCCGGACTAGGAGAACATGCCGGTGAGGTAATCATTCAGCCGCTTATCCTTGGGCCGTTGGAAAATCTCGTCAGTCTCGTCGTACTCGACCATATCGCCCATGTAGAAGAACGCCGTGCGGTTGGACACGCGCGACGCCTGCTCCATGTTGTGCGTCACGATGACGATGGCGCGGTCGGCAACAATCGACGACATGAGGTCCTCGATCGCCAGCGTCGAGATGGGGTCGAGCGCCGAGCAGGGTTCATCAAACAGGATCACATCGGGGTTGAGCGCCAGCGTGCGCGCGATGCACAGGCGCTGCTGCTGACCGCCCGAAAGCGCGTAGGCGCTCTTGTCGAGCTTGTCCTTGACCTCGTCCCACAGCGCTGCACCGCGCAGGCTCTCCTCGACCATACGATCAAGCTCGTCACGGTCGGTGATGCCGTGACGCTTGGGCGCAAACGTGATGTTGTCGCGAATGGACTTGCGGAAAGGGTTGGGCTGCTGGAACACCATGCCAATGGAGCGACGCAGCTCGTACGTGTTCTCGGTCTTGGTATTCACGTTGCGCCCGCGGTAGTCGATCTCGCCCTCCACGCGGCAGCCGCGGATCTCGCGATTCATAAGGTTGAGACTACGCAAGAAGGTCGACTTGCCGCAGCCCGAAGGCCCAATGAGCGCCGTGATCTCGCCCTTGTGAAAGTCGAGCGACGTATTGTGCAGCGCATGGTGATCGCCATAGTACACGTTGACGTCCTTGGTGGAGAGCACGACCTCGTCGCTCACGGCCTTGCCGCTCACGCGCACGCGCTTCTCGCTCTCCCCCACGCTCGACAGGAAGTCCTGGGTCTCGGACGTGGCCGCTTCGGTTGCGGGCGTTGCATTTATCTCGCTCATTCGGCCGTCATCTTCCTTGCCAATTGCTTGCCCACGATACGGGCGACTACGTTAAACAGCAGCACGCAGATCATCAGCAGCGCCGCGGTGCCCCAGACGATCTGCTGGGCCTCGGGGCTGCCCTCGCCATAGATCTTGTAGATGTGCACGGCGAGCGACTCACCGGGGCGGAACACGTTCCAGGCGCAGGTGGGGCTCGACAGGTTAAAGCTCAAGAAGTTCAGACGCACCGGCGAGCTCATGCCCGAGGTAAAGAGCAGTGCCGCGGCCTCGCCAAACACACGGCCGGCCGAAAGCACAATGCCGGTCACGATGGCGGGCATGGCCTCGGGAATCAGGATGTGCAGCGTGGCCTCCCAGCGGGTAAGGCCCATGGCCAGGCATGCATCGCGCTGGGCCTGTGGCACGTCCTCGAGCGCCTGCTGGATCACGCGCACCAGGATGGGGATATTGAACATGGTGAGCGCGACAGCGCCGGAGATGATGGAGTACTTCCAGCCCAGCTGTACCGAGAACACCAGAAAGCCGAACATGCCGACGACGATGGAAGGCAGCGAGGACAGCGTCTCGATAGCGGTGGAGGCGATGTCGCGGATGGGCCCGTCCGGCGCGTACTCAACCAGGAAGACCGCCCCGCCCAGACTGATGGGCACCGAGATGACCAGAGTGATCAGCAGCAGGTAGAACGAGTCGAACAGCTGGTAGAGCACGCCACCCTGGGTACCGTTGGCGCGCGACGGCTGCGTGAGAAAGCCCGGCTGGAACAGCGTCGAGACGCCCTCGAACAGGATATAGGCCACCATGGAGATGACGATGATCATGACGATGGCGACGATCGCCGTCAGCACGCCCGTGGCGATGCGATCCTGTTTTTGGACACGCCCGAGTCTCGCCTCGTCGACGTGGATGCGCGTGCTAGCCACGAGCCTTCGCCCCCTTGCGGCCAATGAGATGGATGATCAGGATGAAGATGAGGCTCATGCCCATCAGCAGCAGACCGAGCGCCCACAGAACATCGTCCTGGGCCGAGCCCTCGGCATAGACCGCCATAGACGTGGTGAGCGTGGTGGTGATGGTGGACGCCGGCGACAGCAGCGACGTCGGCATGGCCTCGATGCCGCCGATAACCATGCGCACGGGGAGCGTCTCGCCAAAGGCGCGGGTCATGCCAAGGATGACTGCGGTCATGAGCGACGGCATGGCGGATTTGAGCACCACGTGCCAGATGGTCTGCCAGCGGGTGTAGCCCAGCGCGAGCGAGCCCTGACGGTAGCTGTCGGGCACGGTGCGCAGGCCATCGACCGAAAGGGTGGTCATGGTCGGCAGGATCATGACGGCCAGCACGATGGCGCCGGGCAGGATGCCCAGGCCCGTACTCACATGGAAAACGCTCTTCATAAGGCCGACGACCACGTGAAAGCCGATCAGGCCAAAGACGACCGAGGGAATGCCGGTCAAAAGCTCAATAAGCGGCTGAAAGATCTTGGAACCAAACTTAGGTCGAATCTCGACCGCAAAGATGGCAGAGCCGATGGCGATGGGCAGCGCGATGAGCGTGGAGAGCACCATGACCGCAAACGAGGTGACGATCAGAGGCAGGGCGCCGGTATAGGGCAGGCCGTTTTTAGCCGTGTTGGCCAGGTCCCACTTGGTGCCGGTAAAGAACTCGACGACCGAAACGCCGTCCTTGAGAAAAGCCGAGAGGCCCTTTTGGGCGACCATAAAGATGAGCGCGGCAACGACAAGCGTCACGAGCGCTACGCACGCACCCGTGACGCCCAGGCCCACGTTCTCAAGGTCGCGCTTTGGCAGTTGCTTTGCCATTGCAAACCTTTCCGGGGCGATTGCTTATTTAGCAGAAACCTTGCCGCTGGCGTCCTTGACGACCTTCATGGCAGAGACGGGGATAAAGCCCTGCTCCTCGACGAGCTTGCCCTGGACGTCGTCGGAAAGCATGAACTCCAGGAAGGCCTTGGTGGCCTCGTCGGCGTCCTTTGCGCAGTACATGTGCTCGGTAGCCCAGATCTTAAAGGAGTCGTCGGTGACGTTTGCACTCTTGGGCTCCACGCCCTCGACCTTGACAGCGTTGAACTTGGAGTCATCGAAGTGCGAGAAGTCGAGGTAGGAGATGGCGTTGTCGGTGCTGGCCATCTGAGTTTGGACGTCACCGGACTTGTCGAGCTCGGCGTCGCCCTTAAAGTCGACGGCCTCGTCGCCAAAGACGGCGGCCTCGAAGGTGGCGCGGGTGCCGGAGCCGGCCTTGCGGTTGAGAACGACGATGGTGGCGTCGTCACCGCCGACCTCGTTCCAGTTGGTAATCTGGCCGGAGAAGATACCCTTGAGCTGCTCGAGGGACAGGTCGTCGACCGTCACGTTCTTGGAGACGACGGGGCCCATGCCCACGACGGCGACCTCGTGGTCGACGAGGTTCTTGACCTGGTCGGCCTCGAGCTTGGTCTCGGCGAAGACGTCGGAGTTACCGATGGTGACGGTGCCGGCGGCGACAGCGGTCAGGCCCTTGCCCGAACCGTTGCCCGAGCCGGAGACGGAGACATCGGGGTTGGCGTCCATGAACTTCTCGGCAGCGGCCTCGACGAGAGCTTGGAACGAGGAGGCGCCGTCGTAGGTCACCTCGCCGGCGACGGACTCGGCAGCGGCAGCGGCGCTGCCCTTGTCGGCAGCGTTGGAAGCGCCTGCGCCGCCGCAGCCAACGAGGCCGAGGCCCACAAAGCTGGCAAGACCACCAGCGAGGCCGAGGAACTGACGACGAGAATAAGCCTGATCGAGCATGATCTTCCTTTCATACATGCGACTCGCGGGCACCCCGCCCGCTTTGCTGTTTGGAAAGATACGGCCCCGACCGGGCGGCGCTCGCGCCAACTGCGGTTTCTTACGGGCATCTGATAGACCCTTACCGCAAGCGCGGCTCGGCTTTACAAGCGAATAACATTCCCCGCCCAAGCATGGCACGCTTTTTACACCAAGGGGGTGCGGACAGAAAGTTGGACCGCGGGG
>USNA01000121.1 GCA_900555955.1 uncultured Collinsella sp.
AAGCCCATGGCAGGCAGGATGTTGGCGGCAACGCCAAAGCCAGCAAGGACAAAGGTCGGGATGAAGTCGAGCAGGCCCTGGATGGCATCGGAGCCCAGGTAGAATGCGCCGCCGCACAGCAGGAAGTACTCAAGGCAGCCAAAGAGGCCCATGCTCCAATGTGCCGCGTAGATACCCTTGAGGTTGCCCTTGGCAGCGCACTTGTCAGCAATGTCAACAATGATCGAGAATCCAGCATCCGTAATGTTGCCGATCGTCAGCGAAAGGACGGCGATAGGCATGGCGAGCGCGATGGCCGTCTCGGTACCCTGACCGAGCTGAATGGCAAACGCGCAGGCGAGCACGCCGCCGACGGTTTCGTTAGGCGGTACGTAGGCGCCGATGGAGATCGAGCCCATGAACAGCAACTCCAGGCTGGCGCCAACGGCAAGGCCGGTCTGCAGGTCCCCCAGCACCAGGCCCACGAGCGGGCACAGGACGATGGGGCGGAACGCGTAGAGGGTGCCGAGCTGGTAGTCGAGACATCCAAACGCTCCGACTAAGCCGACGAGGATTGCTTGGACAAGCATAATTCCTCCCAATAAGGAATCTCGAACCGTCGTCACTCCCGTCGCGCGCGTTGTTGATATCAATTCCGGGAGTTCGATTCCACGGCTCGAAGCGTACCTGGTGTGCTGCTAACACCCATGCCAGGCACAAATGATTTGATACCAATTATAGGTATGCAGGTCCTCACTATTTAATACCACTCGCTCAGCGGGGTGTTTTTTACCGTAAACGGCAGACGTATCCCATCAGGCGCGCTCTTTGTTTCGATGGCGGACAAGCGCCACCAGAAAGCCATCGCCAAAGGCATCGTATGCCAAGTTGCCTACAATCACCAAAACGATAATCGCCGCGCCCAAAAACTCGTTCCAGCGAAAGACCTCGCCAAAGAGGAGCGCCGACCAGCAGGGAGCGAGCACGACCTCGCTCATGCAAACCAAGTTGGCCGCAAACGCGTTAGTGCGCGCAATCCCCTTGGCATATAGCACGCTCGCAAGGCCACTGCAAAAAAGGCCATGCACCAGCATGAGCCCCCACTCAAATGGTCTCACGGAGTCTAGGGCGCCAGCAAAATAGACGATCGGCAGCATCGAGATACCGCAGGAGATGAGCGAGGACACCATGGGCGACGCATCGGGGCGAGAGTTCAAAAAGAAACACAGCCCAAAGGTGGCGCCCGAAATGACGGCAAGCAGGTTGCCGAGCATGCCCTCGGCACTCAAATCGCCTAAAAAGAAAAGTCCCATACCCGTAAAAGCAACCACCACGGAGGCAATCTTCGCAGGCGAGGGCAATGTGCGAGCTGCGAGCGATTGATACACGATAACGAAAATCATCGAGGTGTACTGCAGGACGATCGCGTTGCCGACCGTCGTGAGCTGGTTGGCAAAGTTAAACGTGGTGCCCGTCACGAAGTTGCAGACGGCCACAAGGACAATAAGACGGCTGACGCGAAGGACGGGCCTGCCGACGAGCAGGATAAAGAGCGCCATAAATATTGCCGTGACGGCACCGATCAAAAGAGCTGACTGCGAATTGGCGCGAACGAGGATGCCGATAAAACTCCACAAGAGCGCCGTGCCAAATAGATACATCGCCCCGCTCACGCCATTATCGGGTGGATTGTCAGATCGAATCACGAAGCACCTCCAACTAGCTTTCGGTAATAAAAAACGGCGACCGCAATGGGTCGCCGTTTCCCTTGGGGGCAGATAATAGGCCGGGCCCTTACGCCAGCACGCCGAAGAACGCGCCGATGATGCCCACGACCATGGTGGCCACGATCAGCACCATGGGGTTGATCTTCTTGGACAGCAGCCAGTAGTACAGCCAGAAGGCGATCATGCCGAGCATGCCGGGCATGATGCCGTCCAGGATGTCCTGGAGGGTCTGGGCGTCCTCGCCCGAGCCGATGGCCACCGGGATGCTGGCCCAGAACATGTCCTTGCACATGGCGCCCACGACCATGACGCCCACGATGCCCACGCAGGTCATGATCTTCTGCATGAGGCCGGTCCTCTGGGCCACGTCCAGGAAGCCCACGCCCAGCTCGTAGCCCTTGACGGCGCCCCAGACGCGCAGCGCGAAGCCGGGGACGTTGTAGATGAGCAGGAAGGCGATGGGGCCGAAGGGGTTGCCGGCCTGGCACAGGCTGATGCCCACCGCGGCGGCGACCACGCGCAGCGTCGACAGGAAGATGGAGTCGCCGATGCCGGACAGCGGGCCCATGAGGGCGGCCTTGACGTCGTTGACGCTCTCGGGCTCGATCTCGCCGCGGGCGACCTTCTCCTCCATGGCCATCGCGATGCCGCCGACGAACGGGGCGAACTGGACGGTGATGTTGAAGAACGCGCAGTGGCGGTGCAGGGCCTCGGCGTAGTCGTCGGGGCGGCCGGCGTAGATCTTCTTGAGCATGTTGGCGACCATCAGGCAGAAGGCGATGTTCATCTGCTTGTAGTAGGTCCAGGAGAACTCCATGCCCAGGGCGCCGACGTTGACGGCGCTCTTGACGAGGTCGGAGCGCGTGATCTTGTTCTCGGGACTAGAAGTCATCGTCCTCATCCCCTTCCGCGGAGAGCTGGGGCTGGGCTCCGCCCAGGCCGAGCAGGTCGAACTTGTCGATGCCGATGATGATGGCGATCAGGGCGACGCCCAGGACGGGCACGTTGGCGTAGGAGCACAGCAGGAAGCCCAGGAAGTAGAAGGGCACGAGCTGCTTGGTGAGCACCAGGCGGCCGAGCATGGCGAAGCCCATGGCAGGCAGGATGTTGGCGGCAACGCCAAAGCCAGCAAGGACAAAGGGCGGGATGAAGTCGAGCATGCCCTGGATGGCGTCAGCACCCAGATAGAACGACAGCGAGCACAGCAGGAACGCCATGATGATACCGGTCAAACCGATCAGGAAGTGCATCGCATAGACACCCTTAAGGTTGCCCTGGCCGGAGAAGACATCAGCGCGGTCAACCAGGATCGGCAGGGCGGCGTTGAGGATGTTCTTGATGGCAAGGCACAGCGTGGCGATGGGCATGGCAAGCGCGATGGCTGCCTCGGTGCTCTGGCCCAGCTGGATAGCGAAGGCGCAGGCGAGCACGCCGCCGATCGTCTCATCAGGCGGCACGTAGGCGCCGATGGAGATCGAGCCCATGAACAGCAGCTCCAGGCTGGCGCCGATCGCGAGGCCGGACTGCAGGTCCCCCAGCACCAGGCCCACGAGCGGGCACAGGACGATGGGGCGGAACGCATAGAGCGTACCGAGCTGGAAGTCGAACTTACCAAATGCGGCGATAAGTCCGATGAGGATTGCTTGGGTAAGCATATATCCCCCTTTCCTAATAGGACACTACGAAGAGCTCAGACTCTTCGAAATTGAACGCCTAGAGCACGCTGGCGCAGTCAACCTTGGGGTCATCGGCCAGGGGTCGAATCTCGACCTCAACGCCACGATCCAGCATCTCGCGCACATCGGCTTCCTCGGCCGCGGTCAGGAAGATCTGACGAGAGACCTGACGAGCATCGGGACGCTTCTCGTCCTTGGGCTTGGTGTTGCCCAGGTTGACCGACTTGATCTGCGGGCAGCCCTCAACAAGCTGCTTTGCCTCAGCAATAGTGGCGACACAGATGATCATCTTGTACTTGTCGGTCACGCCCGAGTTGATAGCTTCGATTGCATGCTCCATATCTTTGATGACGAGCTTGCAGCCGGCAGGCTTGCCCATCTTGAGCGTCGTCTTCCACACCGGGTCGTTAGCGACCTTATCGCCCACGCAGAAGATGCAGTTGGAGCCAAGGCCCTGAACCCAGGAAACTGCGACCTGGCCATGAAGCAGGCGATGGTCAACGCGAAGTAGCTGAATCATAATGTGACCCCCCAAAGGTCTTGTGCCGTCTTACGGCGTGTCAGTAGGTGCTGCGGATTAGAACTCTTCTTCCTCGTCGTCATCGACCAAAAGATCGTTGACAAACTTCACGCGCGTATCGTCCGCAGCGACGATGGCGCGAATCGTCTCCTCAACCGGCGCCGACTCGTCAGAGAACAGCAACTGGATGAGGAGAGGAAGGTTCATGTTGGTAACGAGGTACGTGCGGGGACGCGTCTGGACGATCTTGGTAAACTCGTTGTTGACGCTGCCGCCAAAGAGGTCGGTGCAGACAACGACATCATCGTCAGCAGACATGCCTGCCAGCAGTTTTTGGGCCTCCTCGGCCACGTCCATGCGGCCATCGACGAACATCGAAAGATCGTGGACGTTGTCGCGAGCGCCCGAGAGCAGCTCGACGCTCTCCTTGATGCCGGTAGCGAAGTGCGCATGGCTGGCGATGATGTACTGTCTCATTCTGTGTTCCTCTCAATAGCCCGGCACGTTCCCGCACCCGTTTTCTTTAGTAGTCGAACTGGTGATAGTAGCGACGATACTTGAGGTTGTGCTTGGTGACCGTCTCGTAGTAGCGAGCCAGGCGGTCGGTAACGAGCACCGTCAGAATCCACGGAGACACGATGACGCGGAACTCGTCGTCAAGGCCGGGGATCGCGAACTCGGCGGTGTCGA
>USNA01000122.1 GCA_900555955.1 uncultured Collinsella sp.
TTGGATCCGATAAAGCTGTGAATGAGTGAGCGCGTGAGCTCGGTATAGGAAAGCTGGGCAAGCGTCTCGCGTTTACGCGACTCCAGGCGCAGCCCAGAATCCGCCGGTTGTACGCCGCGGCGAAGCTCACATGCCGGGTCGTCAACGCTGGGCGCCGTGGTATCGCGGACCAAGACATCCTTAATCATGAGCTTTGGCTTTACGCGACCTTGCCAATGCTCGGCAACGGCCTCGAACACCAAGTCGACAGCGCTGTCGCAATTGATAAGCCTATCGATCTGCGGCACACGAAACATGATGGCCGGCACACTCGCGGCGCCATCCGTCGCCACGAAGCGCATATGCTCGCCGGTCTTGCCCACCACGGCGCGATCGCACATCGTCACGCCCTCGGCAGCCAGCAGCGGCACCTTATTACCCTGGCCAAACGGCTCAAGGCGGGAAATCTGCTCGATGGTCTCGATATTCAATTCGGAAAGGTCAACCGTGGCGGCAACCTCGTCGGTGTCCTCAAAGTCCTCGGCGGGAAGCTCGGACAACACGGCGGAAAGGCGACGACGAAACTCATCGAGCTTAGACGCCTCGATGGTCACGCCCACCGCACCGGCATGTCCGCCGCGGCGAATCAGCAGGTCGGAGCAGCGCTCGACGGCTTCGAACAGGTTGACCTTGCCCACCGAGCGACCCGAGCCACGTGCTATACCGTCCTCGATAGAGAAGAGCAACGCCGGCACGTGATATCGGTTGGTAAGGCGGCTCGCCACGATGCCTTTAACGCCCTCGTGCCAGCCCTCGCCACCCACGACGATTGCGCGACCGCCATCATAGGTCTCCTCGACCTTTGCCATGGCATCACGCGTGAGCTCCGCCTCAATCTCGCGACGCTGACGGTTGATCTCCTCGAGCTCGGCCGCCAGTGCACTTGCCTCGATAGGATCGCGGGCAAGCAGCAGGTCGAGCGCCAGCTTGGGATCGGCCATGCGGCCGGCGGCGTTTAAGCGGGGAATGAGCGAGAACGATAGACCGTCCGCCGTAATGGTAGAAAGGTCGGCCTTGGCGAGCGCTGCAAGCGCAATGTAGCCGGGACGAACCGTACACCGCAACAAGTGGATGCCCTATCCGCGATCTGGTGGCCGAGCTCCATGTGCGCCACGGTCCCCGGCGCCGCAACCTCAACCAGCGAACGCCAATACGCCGGCTTCCCCAGACGCTCACCCAAAACCTGCACCAGCTTGAGCGCCACACCGGCACCGGCAAGTTCACGCGAGGGCCCCTCATCCTCGAGTTTAGGGTCGGTCAGGGGCACGCCCTGCGGCACCTGGTCGGACGGCTCATGATGGTCCGTAACCACCAGATCGATTCCCAGGCTCTCCAGATAGGAGACCTCTTCCTTGGCCGCGATACCGTTATCGACGGTCACGATCAGATTGGGTTGGGCGAGCTTGTTGACGCGGTCGAGCGCCGCGCACGAAAGGCCATATCCCTCGTCAAAGCGGTGCGGGATGAATGGTGTGACATCGGCGCCAAACGTCCGCAGCGCCTCGGTCAACAGACAAGTCGACGTAATGCCGTCGACGTCAAAATCACCAAAGACGGCGATGCGTTCGTGGTTGCGAATGGCGCGCTCGACACGATCGGCAACAACCGACATGCCCGGAATGACGAGCGGATCGGCCCAATCACGGTCGAGCGAAGGCGTCAAAAATAGCTGTCCTTCCTCAATCGAGGCAATGCCGTGCGCAACCATAATGCGTGCCACCAGCCCGGGTATGCCCAGACCAGCCGAAAGCTCCTTTTCGAGCTCGGGATTTTGCTGAGCGACCGCCCAGCGATGCGTCGTCTTAAGCGATGACATAGGCGCCCACCCCCGATAGGGGCAGGTCGCCGCGATACCTCTCACGGTTCATAGCGATGAGTCCTCTGTGTATGCCCGCTTCGGCAGGCAGATCTGTTGAACGGATTTATTATACCGTGCGGCACGGACGCAGAGCCTCGCAGCACGCCGTGGTTTCGGTAAACGATGCCGGTAATAGCCTCGAAATAATCGAGCGTTTCTGACGCACGGACGCATGCGAGCGTCTAGCATATCCATTCAAAACGGGTTCACGAGCAAAGGGAGTCACAAGAGCCTATGAAGCAATGGGTTGGACTGGGAAAGTTCCTCGCAGGGCATATGCAGGTCATCGTTCCGATTTGCGTAACGCTCGGCGTGCTCTTTCCCCAGCAGATCGGCGTACTCAAGCCCATCGTTCCCGCTCTCTTCGCCTTTATGACATTCCAAGGCGCGCTCAGTAACACCTTCCACCAGGTAGCTGAGGTGTTCCGCCGTCCGCTGCACCTGATTTTGGCGCTGCTCGTCTCGGCGGTGTTTATTCCCATAGCAGCTTATGCCATGGGATCGCTGTTCTTTGGCTCCAACCCCAACCTTGTCTGCGGCATCGTGCTCGAGTACAGCGTACCCGTGGCGGTCACTGCCTTTATGTGGATTAGCATGTTCGGCGGCAACGGCCCGCTCGCGCTTACCATCATCCTGACGTCCTCGGTTATCTCCCCTGTGACGATTCCGCTCACGCTTAAGCTCTTGCTGGGTGCCACTGTCTCGATCGATGTGCCAAGCATGATGCAAGACATGGCCTTTATGATCGCCATCCCCGCCGTGCTCGGCATCGTGATCAACGAGCTCACACGTGGATGGGGACACGAGAAGCTCTCCCCCGCACTCTCGCCCGCCTGCAAGTTCATGATGATGGGCGTTATCGCCTCCAACTCCACCGCCATGAGCGAGTACGTTCTGCACATGAACGCGATGCGCCTGGAAGTCGCCCTCTTTATTTTGACCTTCGCCATCAGCGGCTTTATCGTCGGTTTTCTGATCGCCCGTGCGCTGCATCTGCCATATAGCGAGACGACTACCATGTGCTTTACCTGCGGCATGCGTAACATCTCTTCGGGCGCCGTCATCGCCACGCAGTACTTTCCGGGCGAAGTCGTGTTTCCCGTCATGTGCGGAACGCTGTTTCAGCAGGTACTCGCCTCGTTTATCGGGCATCTCTTTGAGCGTCTAACCGGCGAGGAGCGCGCCGCCCAGCGCAAGCGCGTCGAGGCCGGCCGCGACGCCATGGCACGCTAGACCGTCCGCATTACGCGGGTGTTAGTCTTGCTATACGAGCGTTTCCAGGTGCGCACGCAGGCGCTCGGCATCGATATCGAGCGTTGTCTCGGCATTGACCTGGGCCAAACGATAGCCGACAAAGTAGGGCGAAACCACCCAACGCGGCAGTGCCTTGGCAATGGTCCGACCGCCCAGGTGATAGAAGAACAAGTTGTACGACTCTGCGCGACCACCGTGGTGCTCGTTCAGGATATAGCGCAGAGCTACCTGGATCGCATCGGCGAAGAGATCCGTCTCGGCTTGATCTCGCATGTCATCGCTGGCGGCGATTCCCTGCGGGGCTGAAACATTGACCTCAAAGAATCCCATGATCGGTTCGGTTGAGATGTTGACCGCGATTCTCCCCTGTTGCCAGACATTGATGCCTTCGAAATTGGCGGAAGTCAGCGAAGCGTAGCCGTCTTCCTGCTCCAAACCCACAATCTGCATGTGCGGATGAACGAGACTGCCGCCCGAGAGCGGACCCTTGTTCTTGTACATGAGCACGCTTCGATACTGCTGTGAATCGATCATCTGCTGCCAGCAACCCAGGGCAAACCTCATTACATGGTGGAGTTCATCCAACTCATAGGTTACCAGGTCTGCGTCGTGGTCGGCCGACTCGATCAGCACGGTTTGACGGGTGGCGCGCAGGGTTTTGAACTTATTCTCGAGCCAGATGCAGTCACCGTCGCGCCGAATGATATTGGCGAGCCCCTCGGTATCGCAAAAGGGGCACGCGGTGCCAGGACGCCGGTTGTCGTCGGGCTTACCGCTCGCCTGCTGAACGTCAAATACCAGCGCCACGGGTTACGCCTCCAGCGGCACGATCTTGGTGCCATGGAGCTCGGAGACGCCCAATGCCGCCGCCACGGTATCGCGGTTGGCCGTGGAAATGCCGCCGCCGGGAAGGATGGTCAGGCGGTCGCCCGCATACTCGACAAGACGCGATAGGTGCTCCCGCTTGTCCTCGATCGGCGTTCCGGCAGCACCACCATGCGTCAGGATACGCGTGATGCCGCAGTCGGCGAGCGTATCAATGGCATCCAACTGAGCCTCAGGCGAGAGCTGGTCAAACGCCATGTGGAAGGTAATATCGATGGGTCCGCGCTTGCACTCCTCGGTCGCGCAGCCCGCGGCCATCACGAGGGCGCCCAACGTAAGCTCGTCGAGCGCCCATCCGCCGGCACAAGGCTTGCAACAGCCAAAGACCAAGCCGTCGGCGCCGGCGCTCACGGCAAGGCCCAAGTCCATCTCCATCATGCGCAGCTCGTCCTGGTTGTAATGAAAGTCACCGCCACGCGGGCGAATCATGCACATCACTCGCGCATCATGCTCGTGAGCATAGCTGACCGCAGCGCTGATAACGCCGGCCGAGGGCGTGGTACCACCGACGGCAAGGTTGTCGCACAGCTCGATGC
>USNA01000123.1 GCA_900555955.1 uncultured Collinsella sp.
CATTCGCGCATGGGTGCTCACGGATTATGACCTCGACGACCGCCTCTACGCCAATGCCTTGGGGCGTATCAACAGCTCCGATGACCACGGCCCCCGCGAAAAAAGCACGCTCTTCTTGATGCTCTTTGTGGCAACGGGCGCACTTGCCGACCCCGTTCAAGGCGTGGCCACCGTCGAGCGCTTTTGCGACAGCAAGACGGGCGGGCACTTTGGCACCACCGAAACTACCGTCGGACGTGGCTTTATGGGCAGCCTGGAGCAGCCACGCGCCGTCGCCCCCAACCTCGGTCTGCTCAGGACGCATGCCGACAACTGCGTCGACATGCAAATCCATCCCCTCACACGCGATCCGCGCGGCACCGTGATTGGTTCTTTGCCCAAAACCTCGCCCAGCATCACCGATGTGGGCGCCGACGCATCGCGCGAGCATCTTCGCATTTGGCTTGAGGGTGAGCGCTGGTACGCCCAGGGCCTTGGATCGATCAACGGCACGGTCCTCGAATCGGGTGCAGGCGACGGCGATACCGTAATCGAGCCGCCCCGTGACCAACGAGAGCCCGGCAAAGTCTATCCCCCCGTGGAAATCGCTAACAGTGACAGACTTCATTTGGGTCTCTATACAACGTTTCTCGTTATTGTGGACTAGCGCGTAGAGACGTGGGAAACAGGTGTCACTCGTCTTATATCATTTACGTTGCGCGCTGCACTATAAATAGCAATACGAGTCAGCTTATCGGCGAACACGTCTATCATGGGCTTTAATCGATAATCGCGTTCTCGGCGTGAGCACGCGGCCCCACCAAATGAAGGAACGTCTTGGATACCACCAACACCGCCCCTGGCGACAAACTCATCCGTCTCGACACGTTCGACACCGCCGTGGCGGTCGACCCCAGCGCCGAGGACGACGCCAAGCGACGGTTTATGACGCTTATTCTTCAGACTGCATACCGCGACGGCGGCAATATCGGACACGTGCTTCGCGCGACCAACACAAGCGGCGAGGTCTTTGCCGTCAAGCTGCTCAAGGACAACGCCATCCTTTCCGGCCAAGCCCCCGATCGCTCCGCCGAGCAAGCGGCTGCGCACCTGGCCAACACCGCTGCGCTGTTCGAGGAGTACCGTCATCTGTGCACCGTCTCGCACCTGCGCGGATTTCCGCGCGTCTATGGCTATGGATCGTGCGAGGACGACCCGCTCATCCTCATGGAGTGGGTCGAGGGCACCTCGCTCAAGCAGGCGCTGCCCTTGCTTCCGCACGATGTCTCGGGCGGGCTAACCACCCAGATGGTGGCCGCCGTTGGAAACGCTGTGCTTCGCGCACTCCTGATGACCCAGGGACTCGTAAATCCGGTCGTCCATCGCGACCTGTCGCCCGCCAACATTATGTTCCGTACCACCAGTCGAACGCTCGAGCAGCAGATCGTCGATTGCTCCTTTGACCCCTGCCTCATCGACATGGGCTCCGCGACCATGGCCCTCGGCGATGACACGATCACCCGGCGCGCCGACATCTGGCGCTTTGCCACGCCCGCATACGCCGCGCCCGAGATGCTCACGCAGGATATCGAAGGCATCGCGGCCCTTCGCCGCTCGCCCGCAATCGACGTCTACGCGCTTTCGAGCATTCTGTACCAGCTCTACAGCGGTCGCAAACCGTTCGATGTTGAGTCGACGGGCGCCGCGGCAACCGGCTCGTTCTACCTCATAAAGACCAAGACCAAGCCGGCACCGCTCGAGCCGCGCTGCAATGACGATCGTGTCACGCCGAGCCGCCATTCGATGACGACGAGGCACTCGTCCAGATCATCATGAAAGGCATTTCAGTCGAGCAGTGCGATCGTCCCACCGAGCAGCAGATGCTCGAGGTGCTCTCGGCATACCTCACCGATGCCGAATCCGAGGGCCGCGAAGGCGCAGGAGACGAGGCCGCGATTGATATCGATTCTGGCACGCACCTTAAGGCCGACGTCGCCGGCGAGCGCGCGCGAGAGATCCTGGAGCAGGCCCGGCACGATGCCATGACCCGCCGCCGCTTTATTATCGGTAGCGGTGTCGCAGCCGTTGCGGGGCTCGGCGTTATCGGGGCGGCAACCCATGGCTTTGGTATCCCCGACTACCTAGACGGCATCCGCGGTTCGCTTGACGACTACACCTGGGATCAGCTGCAGGAGATTTCGCTCAAGATTAAGGCCGCCGAGACCCGTAGCGAGGCACGCGAGATTGCCAAGCGCTACCATCTGCTCGATGCCGATGGGCACATCCCCTATCCGTGCACCAAGCGCGTGAGACTCACCAACGGGCTGCACGTCGGCGCGCAGCTTGTGGGCATCCGTCACGACGAGCTTCTAGACGGCACGGGCAAGGCCGGACTGACGTTTATGTTCGATGCCGGCATTGCCGAACGCGACGCCGCGGCCCAACCGTTGAGCGCCGGCTGGGCAGATTGCGAGCTGCGGGAATGGCTCGATAGCGACGGCCTTAAGCTGCTGCCCAACGAGCTGCGCGCACTCATCAAATCTGTCAAAAAGATCTCGAATAACGTTGGCGCCGCCAGAAGCGCATCGTGCCTGAGCGAGCTGCCCGCAACTCTTTGGCTGCCCGCCATGGTCGAGCTGTGCGGAGTGCAGCCGCCCGAGTCATTTGCCGAGGGCTTTCACTACCTGGCCGACATCTATAACGGCGAGGGCAAGGAGTATCAGCTCTTCCGCGAGCTCAAAGTAAGTCCGTATACCACGAATGAGACGTTGGTTCGCCAGTGGAAGGGCAAGGACGCCTGTTGGTGGGAACGAACGGCGAGCCCCGACACATCGGAGAGCGAAGGCATACTCTATATGAACCGCGTGGGACGCGACGGCGACGTCTTTACGTACGCAACGCCTGCGGAAAAGCCAAACAAGCGAACCTGCGTGATCCCCGGGTTCTGCATCTAGGCAGCGGGCGTCTTGCCGTGACGGGACCCCTCCCCGGCAATTGTCTTGATCTGTAACAGTTAGAGGTCATATTTGCTGCTAGATGTTACAGATTGAGACATTGAGTTTGCTGCCAACTGTTTGTCTTGATCTGTAACAAATACTCGGTAAAACGGGGTCTAGTTGTTACAGATCGAGACGTTAGTTTTCGGCTGAAATGTTTGTCTAAATCTGTAACAGCTATGGTTGAAAAACCGGTCCAGACGTTACAGATTGAGATGTTTGATTGGGACGGTCCATCGGTAAACCAACTACCCTCATCTGTAGCGAGATGTCATACATTTATTCTGTACTAGACACCCCCAGGGGGTATGGGTGTATAGTATCGGCAGGTTAACAATTCCAGCACCGAACCACAGAAAGGAGAAGCCATGGCTCAAGATAAGTTCGACGTAGGCGGCATGACATGCGCCGCCTGCCAGGCGCACGTGGACCGTGCCGTGAGCAAACTCGACGGCGTCCAAAGCGTCGCGGTCAACCTACTCGCCGGCTCTATGATGGTCGACTATGACCCCGTGCAGGTCACCCCCGACGACATCTGCACCGCTGTCGATCGCGCGGGCTACTCGGCCTCACCCGTCGACGCGGGCACCGGTGCCGCCTGCTCAAGCGGCAACGCGCAAGCCAGGTCCGGCGCCGCCCATATGGAGTCGCCAACCAAAAAGCTGGAGGCCGCCGCCTCTGCCATGCGCACCCGCCTCATCATCTCGATCGTTTTCCTCATCCCGCTGTTCTACATAGGCATGGGGCACATGCTCGGCTGGCCGCTGCCCAGCATTTTCACCGACCATACCCACAGCATGACGCTCGCCCTCACCGAGCTCGTCCTGCTCATTCCCATCGTCTATGTCAACGACGCGTACTTTATCAACGGGTTTAAATCGCTCGCGCACGGCGCGCCCACCATGGACGCCCTTATTGCCGTGGGCGCGACTGCTTCCGTCGCCTGGTCGCTCTACGCCATGTTCATCATGGCCGACCAGTTAGCCGCGGGTCAGGTACACGAGGCCATGATGACGGGCATGGACAATCTGTATTTTGAGAGCGCAGGCACGATCCTGTCGCTCGTCACCGTGGGCAAATACCTCGAGACGCGCAGCAAGTCCAAGACCGGCGGCGCTATCGAGGCGCTCATCGACCTGGCACCCAAGACCGCGACTGTCGTGGCAGAGGACGGCACCGAGACCACTGTGGACGTCGACGCCATCCTTCCCGGCCAGGTCCTGCGCGTGCGCCCCGGCGAGTCCATCCCCGTCGATGGCGTGGTGCTCGAGGGCAGCTCGGCCGTGGACGAGAGTGCGCTCACCGGCGAGTCCATCCCCGTGGAAAAGACCGCCGGCGACACCGTCAACGCCGCCACCGTCAACCGCACCGGTTCGTTTACCTTCCGCGCCACGCGTGTGGGCGCCGAGACATCGCTCGCCAAGATTATCCAGCTCGTCGAGGACGCCAACGCCACCAAGGCACCCATCGCCCGCATGGCCGACAAGGTCGCCGGCGTGTTCGTGCCCGTGGTGTTCGTGATCTCGGCTGCGACCTTTGCGGTGTGGATGGCACTAACCGGCAGCATAAACGAGGCACTCACCCCCCCGGCCAGCTT
>USNA01000124.1 GCA_900555955.1 uncultured Collinsella sp.
AAGGGATTTTCGCCCCCGCCCGGTACGTGGGGCGCCCCCCCCCGCCACGAGCATGACCTTAATGTTGCGCTCGGTCTTAACGGCGGTGACGAAGCCCTCCATGGCGTAGGAGAACGACTTTAAGAAGGACGGATGGTCCTTGTTCGATCCGGGAATCATAGACGGCTCCTAGTCGTGGGCGTGGTTGGTGATGGGGCCGACGTGGACCAGCTTGGGGTCCTCGCCGCGCTCGAGCGCCAGATCGCGCAAGATGGCGTCCTCGCGGGCCTCCATGACCTCGGCCTCGTCGTCCTCGATATGGTCATACCCCAGCAGGTGCAGCATGCCATGCACGAGCATCAGGCGGCACTCGTCGGTAGGGCTATTACCAAAGCCGGGGGCCTGGCGGGCAATGACCTCCGGGGCCAGGATAATATCGCCGAGCTCGAGCGTCTCGTCGGCGGGAATATCCTCGTCAAAGGCCGAGTCGCACTCAAACGAGAGGACATCGGTGGTACGGTCGATACCGCGCCACTCGTGGTTGAGCTCGTGCATCTCGTCCTCATCGACATACGAAAGGGAAATCTCGACTTCACGCTCAACGCCCTCGGCGGCAAGCACGACCTCGCAGATGTGCTCTACCTCCTGCGCGTCGAGCAGCGTATCGAGCTCGGCATCGTTGCTGATCAATACACTCAACGGGACTCCTTTCGGTCGTGCACGCGCTTATCGCGCACATCATCATAAGCATCGTATGCCTCGACGATACGCCCCACCAAGGCATGGCGCACCACGTCGGCACGCTCGAGGTGAGAAAATGCGACATCGTCGACACGGCCTAAAATCCGCTCAACGTCGGCAAGACCGCCGCGACGACCCACCAGGTCGCGCTGACTCAGGTCGCCGGTAATCACAAACTTGGAGTTAAAACCCAGGCGCGTCAGGAACATCTTCATCTGCTCGGGCGTGGTATTTTGCGCCTCGTCGAGCACCACGAAGGCATCGCTCAGCGTGCGGCCGCGCATGTAGGCAAGCGGGGCGATCTCAATCACGCCGCGCTCCATGAGCTCATCGGTGCGCTCGCGATCCATCATGTCAAAAAGGGCGTCGTAGAGCGGACGCATGTAGGGGTCAATCTTTTCCTCGAGGGTACCGGGCAAAAAGCCCAGATTCTCCCCCGCCTCGACAACCGGACGCGTCAAGATCAGACGGCCCACCTCGTGACGCTTGAGCGCGGCAACGGCGAGCGCCATGGCCAGATAGGTCTTACCGGTACCGGCGGGACCAAGGCCAAACGTGATGGTATGCGAGCGGATGGCATCCACGTAGCGCTTTTGGCCGAGCGTCTTGGGGCGAATGGCACGACCGCGATACGAAAGCAGCACATCATCGCGAAGCGACGTAGCCTCGTGCTCACCGTCGCGCAAGACGGCCAGGCAGCGAGAAACATCGTCGGCAGACAGCGTGCGTCCGGCGGCCGCCTCGCGAAAAGTATGGTCGAAAAAACGCGCCACGAGCTCGACCTCGTCCGGGTCACCGCTCACGGCGATGCTGTCGCCACGGACGACCACATGGGCACGAACCAAACTCTCGAGTGCACGAAGGACACCGTCGCCGGCGCCCAAAACGCGCGAGGGGTCAATACCCTCGGGAACGGTAAGTCTAATCTTCGAGGCTTCCATGAACCTCCCTGCGTGCATGGACCAAGCCGGAATCATCGACTCCGATGATAGCAACATCGAGCAGGCACGGGGCTGTGAGTCCACAGGTATCGTCAAGACGGGCATGATGGAACGAACCGAGCGTCAGGTTGTCGCCATACTCAAGCACGGCACGCTCGACGGTTCCCACGCGACGGCGAGCGTCGGCAATGGCGAGTTCCTGCGCCGCGGCCCTCATGCGGCGGCTACGCTCGGCCATAACCTCGGGCGGCACCTGGTCGGGCATATCGGCAGCAAGGGTACCGGGACGCTTGCTGTAGCGGAACACGTGCATACGCGAAAAGCCCACACGGCGGCACAGTGCCAGCGACTCCTCAAACTCCTCGTCCGTCTCACCGGGAAAACCGACGATGACATCGCACGAAAGGGACACCTGAGGCAAGTTGGTGCGAATCATGCGCACCGTTTCCTCGAAGGCCTCGGCGCTATAGGGACGGCCCATGCGATGCAGTGTCCTGGTGCAGCCGGACTGCACGGGCAGGTGTAAAAACGGGGCGATGCGCTTCGGATAGCGCGCCATGACCTTAAGCAGGGACTCGGAGATATCCATGGGCTCGACCGAGGAAATGCGCACATGCGGAATGGACGTGCGCTCCATGATCGCCTCGAGCAGCTCATCGATCTCGACGTGTTCATCAGTCGCGCTCTTGCCATCGTAGGCGCCCAGGTTCACACCCGTCAGCACCACCTCGGGCACGCCGGCCTCCTGTGCCTCGCGAACTTGCTCGAGCACGGACTCGACCGGCACGGAGCGCTCGGGGCCGCGGGCCTTCCACACAATGCAATAGGTGCAACGATGGTTGCAGCCGTCCTGGATCTTCACGCCCAGACGCGAGCGACCGAGCGCGTCGACAACCTCGCCGTCGCTGCAGGCGGGAACGCCATCGCACCCCACGCCCAGCACCTCACAGACGCGTTCGGCGACATCGATCTTGGACGGCTCGGCGATCACGCGGTCCGAGAGCTCCAGCAGCTCCTCGGGATGCAGATTGACCACGCATCCGGTCACGACCACATAGGGCTCGTTTGGATAGGCCAGCGCATGGCGAACGGCCTTACGGGTCTTGGCCTCGGCCTCGCCCGTAACGGCACAGGTGTTAATGACGATCAGCTCAGCATCCTGAGGCTCCACCATAGCAAAGCCCAGGCGCATAAGATCGGCAGTGATACGGTCGGACTCAACCCGGTTGACACGGCAGCCGAGGTTGACGACAGAGATATGAGGTGCGAGCACGCGGGCTCCTTAATCGAGGATGTCGTCGAGGGCACTCTTGATACGGTCGGTCACCGACTTCTTACCGGATGCGACGTCATCGCCCATCTCGTCGGCAAAGGCACGAAGCAGCTCGCGCTGCTTGTTGGAGAGATTGGTGGGGACGAGCACGCGCAGCTGCACGATCAGACGACCGCGCGAACCGCCACCGCCGATACGCGGCATGCCGTAATTGTTGACGCTCACGGTGTCACCGTACTGTGTGCCGGCGGGGACGCACACCTTGACGACCTCATCGGGCATAATGCCCTCGACCTCGATCTCGCAACCGAGCGCGGCCTGCGCAATCGAGATATCGCTCACCAAGTACAGATCATCGCCATTACGCTTAAAACGCTCGTGGTCGGCGACGCGCACGTTGACGATCAGGTCGCCCGATGGCTCGCCGCGAAGGCCGGCCTCGCCAAAGCCGCTCACGCGCAGCTGGCGACCGGTCGAAACGCCGGCGGGAATATCGATGTCGATCTTTTCGTGCGAAGGCGTGCGGCCCTGGCCGTCGCAGGTCTCGCAGGGATGGTCGATAACCGTACCCTCGCCATGGCAGTCGGGACAAGGCGAAGAGGACTGAACCTGGCCCAGGAACGAACGCTGAACCGTCGTGACATAGCCCGTGCCGTGGCAGCGGCTGCATTGCTTTTCCTGTGCGCCCTCGGCTCTACCGGTGCCGTTGCAATCCTCGCAGGGAGCAAGGCGGTCATAGCTGATCGTCTTTTTGCAACCGAGTGCCGCCTCCTCAAGGGTCACCGAAAGGGAAATGGCCATATCGCGGCCGCGACGACGCTCACGGCGATTTCGAGCGCCACCACCGGCGCCACCACCAAAGAACGACGAGAACAGGTCGTCCATGCCCATGCCGCCAAAGATATCGTTGATGTCGACATAGCCAGAGCCACCAGGGCCATCGGCAGTGCCGTAACGGTCGTAGTTAGCACGCTTCTGCTCGTCGGAAAGAACGGAATATGCCTCGTTGAGCTCCTTGAACTTGGCTTCGGCCTCGGGGTCGTCCGAAACGTCCGGGTGTACGGTACGGGCCTTCTTTAGAAACGCGCGCTTAATCGTCCGCGCGTCGGCATCCTTGTCGACGCCAAGTACCTCGTAGTAATCCCTATTTTCCGACACGACCGAATCCTTCCGACTTTCATTATTGTCACAGTGCGTCCTATACCCAAGCTGAGCCGGCCGCAAACAGAGGGTTTGATGTTATTGCATTGCGTAGGGCGAAAGCATGGCACGCTGTGAGCAGCTCGCAAACCAAACCGACACGAGCGCAAACATAAATCCGTTGGCAAAACCGTTGACAAACTGCATCGCGCCGCGCTTCCACCACAGCAGGCTGCGGTGAAGCACGCCGTCCGAGATCACCATAAACAAGCCCATGGCAAACGGAATAAAGCACATCACGGCAAAGGCCGAAAACACGCCCGAGATGGCCGACAGCACCAAAAACGGCGCCACGATGCCCATCAGGTAAAAACCGGTACGGGCCTTGCCCTCCAGACGCTCGGCCTCAACATGGGCACGACCGACCAGATCGCCGCCCGAGGCGCCGTTGGTGCCGGCGTGACCCATACCGCTAATGCGGACCTCGTC
>USNA01000125.1 GCA_900555955.1 uncultured Collinsella sp.
GGTCAGGCTCCCCCCGCCCCGGGGTGCTGCCACGCGTGCCGGGAGCCCGCCTCGTTTGATATCGCGGGCGAGATCGAGGAGTTCTACCTCTTTGATGAGCCCGAGGACCCCGAGGCCTACGAAGACGGCTACGAGTTGCTGGGCGAGGATCGCATCGTCGATCTGGGCGAGCCCATCAACGACGCGGTCGTCATGGACACGCCGTTCGTTGTCCTGTGCAAGCCCGATTGCCGCGGCCTTTGCCCCACCTGCGGCATCAATCTCAACGTCGAGCAATGCGATTGCGCCGCTAAGGCGGAGGCCGAATGGGCCGCTGCCACGGAAAATCCATTTGCAGCATTAAAGAATCTCAAGCTTGACGAGTAAAACTGTGGTAGTATCGCTACTTGCGCGTAATCGCCACACTGGATAGTTCATAAGGAAGGTCACTATGCCCGTACCTAAACAAAAGCAGGGTCGTATCCGCACCCATACCCGTCGTTCCGCCAACATGAAGATCTCGGCTGCGGCTCAGTCCACGTGCCCCCGCTGCGGTGCTGTCAAGCTCCCGCATCACGTGTGCCCCAGCTGCGGTTTCTACAAGGACCGCGAGGTTATCGTTACCGAGTAACTGTATACTCTGGATGCGATGCCGTTCCAACTGGAACCACAATGGCCGGCTCAATGAGTCGGCCATTTTTGTATAAGGAGCATATGAAATGAGTAACGTTCGCGTTTGTGTAGACGTTGTGGGCGGAGACGAGAAGCCCCAGATTGTTCTCGATGGTATCGAGGCTGCGCTTGCGGCAGATTCCGAGATCGAGGGCTTGGCCGGCGGTCCCGCCGCAATCGTCAACCCCTTTGCCGCAGCGCATGCCCGCGTGGAGGCTCTGGAGGCCCCTGACGTCATCAGCATGGAGGACGATCCCATCCGCGCCGTGATGACTAAGCGCAAGTCCTCGATCGTGCTTGCGTGCCGTGCCATTAAGAAGGGCAATGCAGACGCGTTTTTCTCGGCCGGCTCGACCGGTGCCATGACCGCTGCCGCCACGGCCTACGTCACGCCGTTTAGGTATTTGGCGGAGGGTAAGAAGCAGCCGGTCCGTCCGTGCCTGACCAACGCACTGCCCAATCGCGCCGGTGGCCTGACGGTGCTGTGCGACATGGGCGCCAACCCCGATGTCGAGGTCGACGACATGGTGCGTTTTGCCCAGATGGGTGCTGCCTATGCCCGCGTGGTTTTGGGCATTGAGCATCCGCGTGTGGGCCTGCTTGCCAACGGCACCGAGGACGAGAAGGGCTCCAACTTTACCAAGTCGTGCTTTCCGGCCATGAAGGCCGCGGTTCCCGGCTTTGTGGGCAACTGCGAGGGCACCGATCTTACGTCGGGCAATTTTGACGTCGTGGTCGCCGACGGCATGTCGGGCAACATTGCGCTCAAGGCCACCGAGGGTGCTGCCAAGTTTTTGCTTCAGGAGCTCAAGGGCGCCTTTATGTCCTCGCTCGGCACAAAGATCGCCGCGCTGCTCATCAAAAAGCAGATGCGCGAGATTAAGGCCAAGCTTTCGGGCGATGCCAAAGGCGGCGCGATCCTGCTGGGCCTGCGCGGCGTCGTGTTGATCGGCCACGGTGCTACGTCGGTCGAGGCCGTTAAGAACGGTACGCTTGCTGCGGCCCAGGCCGTTCGTGCCGGGCTTGTTCAGGATGTTGCCAATTCCATGGACGGTATCGTTTTATAAAGGCCCCGTTACGTGGCTCAACCTGTACCGCGTGGGGTAGAATCGGAGCCGTATTACAACGCGGCTCCGATTGCCGTGTTGTGTTGTGTTCCATGACATACGAGAGGAAGCGCTATGGATCGCTCCGAAATCTTCGATAAGATCGCCGAAGTCGCCGCTGACGTGTTGGGTGTCGATGTCGCCGACATTAGCGACGAGACCACTTTTGACGATCTCGATGCCGATTCGCTCGAGCGTCTGCAGCTGGTGACGGCCATCGAGGACGAGTTCGACCTCGAAATCGATGACGAGACCCTGCTGTCGCTCAACTCTGTCGCCGACGCCGTCGACGCGATCGAAAACGCCAAGGAGGCCTAAGTCTTGGCTTTGTCTGAACGACTCACGCGCGCCCAGGAGATCCTGGGCCATGAGTTCAATAATAAGGTGCTGCTGCGCGCGGCGCTCACGCATCCCTCGGCCGTCGAGGGTCAGCCGGTCTCTGCCAGCTATGAGCGCCTTGAGTTTTTGGGCGATTCCATTTTGGGCGCCGTGGTGGCCCGTTCGCTCTTTGAGTCCTATCCCGAGTTTGACGAGGGGAAGCTCACGCGCCTGAAAGTATCCTTAGTCTCGGGCGCCACGCTGTCCGAGGTGTCGCACGAGTTGGGTATCGAGGACATCATCATCTTTGGTGCCTCCGAGACCGGTACCGGCGCGCGCGGCCTGCACTCGGCGCTCGAGAACGTCTACGAGTCGCTCGTGGGTGCACTGTATCTGGATGCCGGCTGGGATGTTGCGGCGGAGTTTATCCATCGTACGCTCAAGCCGCACCTGGCCTCCGAGCGTGCCGAGCACCCCGCGAACCCCAAGTCGTTCTTGCAGGAGTGCGTGCAGGCAGACGGCCACGAGCCTCCCGCGTATAAGCTGGTCGGCTCCGAGGGCCCCGCGCATGCGCCCACCTTTACCGCTGTGGTGCTCATCGACGGTATTCGCCAGGGCCGCGGTACCGGTTCCTCCAAGAAGGAGGCCGAGGCGGCCGCTGCGCTCGAGGCGCTCGACCGCATGGGTTACACCACCAACGGCGTGATTCTGAACAAGAAGCCTGTTTAAGCGAGGAACCGTGTATCTCAAGTCCCTCACGCTCAAAGGGTTCAAGTCGTTTGCCGACCGCGCCCATATGACGTTTGAGCCGGGCCTGACCGTTATCGTCGGTCCCAACGGCTCGGGAAAATCGAACATTTCCGACTCGATCCTGTGGGTCCTGGGTGAGCAGAGCGCCAAGCAGCTGCGCGGCCAGGCCATGGAAGACGTCATCTTCTCGGGCTCGTCGGCGCGCAAGCCGGTGGGTGTGGCCGAGGTCACGCTGGTGCTCGACAACTCGGACCATATGCTTCCCGTCGACTTTGACGAGGTGGCTATCACCCGCCGCATGTATCGCTCGGGCGAGAGTGAGTACCTCATCAACTCGAGCCCGTGCCGCCTGATGGACATTCAGGACATCCTACACGACTCGGGACTGGGCAAGGATACGCATTCCATCATCAGCCAGGGCAAGCTCGATGCCATTTTGCAGAGCCGCCCCGAGGAGCGCCGTGCCCTCATTGAGGAGGCCGCCGGCATCTCCAAGCACAAGCGCCGCAAGGAGCGTGCACTCAAAAAGATCAAGTCGATGGACGAGCACCTGACCCGTGCCCGCGATATCAACAAGGAAATCGCCCGTCAGCTGCGACCGCTGGAGCGTCAGGTCGATCGCGCGCGCAAGTACAAAGAGCTGTCCTCGCGCGCGAACGAGCTTACGCAGATGCTGGCAGTCGATGAGCTCCGTTCGCTGCAATCGCAGTGGAACGACCTGGAGAGTCGCTCTAAGGAGGGCGCCGCCGAGCTGGAGCTCGCGCAGTACCGCTTGGGTGAGAAAGAGCGCGAGCTCGAGAAGCTCCAGGTCATGCTCGAAGAAAAGGGCCTGTTTGTGGGCGACTTGGGCGAGCAGCGCCGCCATATGCAAGACGTGGTCGGTCGCATTAACTCAGACATGCGTCTGCTCGAGGAAAAGGGCCATAACATGGTGTCGCGCCTGTCCGACATGCGTGGCCAGATCTCGGGCTCCGAGCATCAGCGCCGTCGCGTGGTCGAGGAGCTCGAGGACGCACGTGCCCAGCTCGAGGAAGTGACCGGCGCGCATATGCAGGCCCAGGAGGACGTTGACGCCGCTGGTCCTGCCGCCGCCGAGCTCCACGAGCGTCGCGTTGCGCTCGATGCGCAGATTTCGCAGCTCACGCGCGAGCAGCGCGATGTACAGCGCGTTGCCGATAACGCCGCGCTCGAGCTCGCCAAGGTGAAGGACTCGCTGAGCAACGCTGAGGTCGAGGACAACATGTACGCCTCTCGCCTGGAGCAGATCGACGAGCAGCTCGAGGAGGTCACGGCCTCACTCGAGAGCCGTCGCGACCGCGCTGAGGAGCTCGAAGGTGCGCTCGATCAGGCTCGTCAAGCCCAGAGCGATGCACGTGAGGCTACCGAGACGGCACGCGCTGCCCTCAAGGACCTGCGTGCCCGCGAGAGCGAGGCGCGCAACAAGCTGTCCGAAGTGCGCTCGGAGCTTGCCAGCCAAAAGAAGCTCGATGCTCGCATGGCCGACAGCTCGCCGCTCGTAAGCCGTCTGGTGGGCGCGCTGGGCGACGATGTCTCGGGTCGTCTGGGCGATGTGCTCGAGGCACCGCGTGAGCTTGAGGGCCTAGTTGAGCAACTGCTCGCCGGCGATATCGATGCCCTGCTGTTCGATAACGCTGCCGCACTTGAGCGCGCCGGTCGCGCTGCCCTGGACCAGAAGAAGGCCTCGGGCGAGGCGCTGCTGGTGGCGCGCAGCGTGA
>USNA01000126.1 GCA_900555955.1 uncultured Collinsella sp.
CGGGTGCGGATCCGCGAAGCGGATGCGCGGAATCCTATACGCCGCACCATTTGAGATTAAAGCTCCCGGCAACGGGGGCTTTTCTTTTACGTAAGCACTGCATGGATTCGAACCTCGGTCGAGGCGCGGGCGTAAAGCGGACTATTTCCTGTCGACTCGTGTAAGATTTCGAGTAGGTGTCGCGGCCCATCCGTGACCACTCCTTCTTCAAGCGACCGATCAGGGTGATACTTCGTGGCAGAGCGTCCGACATACAAGCTCAGGTTTCTCGATCCCAAGAAGCGCTTTCCGGCGATGCCCGAGCAGCCTGCGGGGCGCTCATATGGCGTGGTCTGGAAACTCTTTGTCGAGGACCCGCATGAATCATGCTATGTCGTCGAATTCGTCGGCAAAAGCCATGTGTCGCTTTTGGGCTACGTGAGCGTTTCGGGTGAGGTCTATAAGGTGGATCGTCCCGTTAACGAAGTATCGCTGCCCGACGATCCCGACATGCAGCTGATTCTTGACGAGTCCGATTCCAACATCGGTGAGATTGCAGTCAGGGGTACCGATGGGACGATGCGCTCCCGGGCGCGAGTCATCGGCTCTCCCGAAGGCCCCATGCGCGAGCAGTCCGATCACGAGACATGGAATTCGGCCCGCTCCCTTCCTTACGGCGAGTTCATGGCGTCGATGTTCCTGCGCTACGTGATATTTGCCAACTCCGAAAGCGCTATTGCGAACACGGCGGGCGTCGACGGTCTCGATGCGGACATGCAAAACGTTGTCGACAAGATCAAGCTCGTAAAGTTGCCCGAGCCGGTCGAGGTGTTTTTGGGCTTTAACACGTCACCGCTCCCCGATGCTATCGAGACGCTGCTTTACCGCGTTGACCATGCCGAGAATCCGAGCGGTATCGAGCGCTATGCCGCCACCCTTATGAGCGAAATTGACTTGCCCCGTCTGCGCACCATTGCCGCCAAGTCCGAAATGAGCCTGGCGCGCATCGACCGGTCAAAGCTGTTTTATCTCAATTTTGATCGTAGCTTGCTGGACCAGGACGAGATTGACATGCTGCTTGCCATCGAGTGCCGTCTCAACCGCCTCTCCGGCATCCTTGAGCGCATCGGGGCTGGATTGGCCCCTGCGGCATCCTCGCCGAGCCTTGAGGGCTGCGCGCTCTTTGATTCGTGGCATATCGCCAAGACGACCAACGATGTTCCCCGACTGCTCGATACGGCCTCGAGCGATAACCCGTGGGGCAAACCGGGTACAGTGGCTTGCCAGCCGGGCGGCGAGTGGGACGTGCGCACCCGTTTTGCGCGAATCGTTGAGGCGCTCAACGTGGTCACGCGGCTCGACTATACCTATCGAGTAAACGTTGCCGAGGGGATTATGCTCGTTCGGTTTGGGCAGTCTGTCGTTGATGCCATGCCGCAACGTGAATACGACGCTCAAGATGACGCCTGGCGCGAGCTGGACGAGGACACGCGCGCGATCTGGGCCGCGGAGCACGATGCACGTGTGGCACTCACGCTTGCGGCAGCTGGCACGACGCGTTGGCGGCAGCGTGTTTTGCCGCGGGCACCTGCATCACGCGCTGCTATGCGCAGATTGCTGCTCCCGACAGTGAGCAGGGCGAGCGCGTTGTCACAACGTATTTCTTTGGGCGCGCGGCCTATCTGGCCGATTGCGTGCCTGTCGCCAAGGATCTTGAGAGCATGGACATGGACGATATGCCGTGCAAGCGTGTGCTTGAGGCGTATGAGTCAACCGCTCCGGAGACGATTGAGCCTGCGGAGGTTCATGCTCGTCCGCGTGATGACCATCGCGCGCTGCCGCCGGCGCTGCGCGATCTGCTGCTTGCCGATACGGCTGACGAGTTGGAGGTCATGGAAGAGGACGACGACCCATACGTGGCCCGTGTTGTTGAATTGCGCGAGCAGGCAAAAGTCGACCGTACAGGTGCTTTTGAAGGCTTTTCCCGTCTTGTCGAGGAGTTGGAGGCTAAGTGCGCCGTCGCCGAGCTTTTGGCGACAGGTCCGGTTCAAACGCAGTTTTGCGATAACCAGCTGGTGCGCATGGTGCTACCGGTGTTGGAAGAAGACCGCTCTGTGCGAATCCTTCGTGCGCCCGATGCGCTGTACTTTGCCCAGCACGAGATCTGCAGCTTTTACGCCGAGCAAGAGGACTTTGAACGAGCGCTGCCCGAGGTGCGCCATCTTTACGATCTGGCGCGCTCGTCCATGCAATCGCACTTTGCGCTCATCAACGTGCTTGCGCGTCTGGAGCGCTTTGACGAGATTATCGAGGTGGCGCGCCACGGCCTACGTATTGCCAGCGATCGCTCTGCAATCGGCTACCTGTTCTATCGCTTGGCGTTTGCCTATTGGAACTGCGATCAGCTCGACCTGGCGCTGGCTTGTTACCGTCTGGTGCCGCGCGGTGAGGAATCGGGCAGCAGCGCGCTGGAAGAAATGCAGGGCCTTATGAACGAGATGGGTGTCAGCGAGCCTCCGACGTTCGAGGAAGCGGTCGAGACCATCCGCAAGGCTGGACTCGAGCTTCCGCCAGTGTCCGCCGTGACGAATCAGCTGGCAGATGCCGCTGTGCAACTGGTCGACAACGGCTTCTTTTTCCTGGCACGCGGTTGCATCTTCCAAATGTGGCGCACCATGGGCAACGACGAGCTCGGCTCCCTCAACCGCTCGCTGGGGTAGGGGCGGTATAGAGGGCCCGCACCGCGCTATTTGTATCGGCGCGGGCGGGAGGACCCGACAGAATTGGTAAGGCATAAAGCCGCCGAGCCTGCTAAAACTGTTAAACTCTGCTAAAGTTGCTAAACTTTGTTAAAGTTGTTAAAACTAGCAGAGGAGGGCAGAATGACGAAAGCTGTTAACCCCTTTAAGCCAACGGCGGGCATGAATCCGCCTGAGCTTATCGGACGGGACACTGTTTTGGATGACTTTGCCGAGGCTCTTGAGAATGGTCCTGGTGCCCCCGATCGACTCATGCGCATCTCGGGCGTCCGAGGCACAGGTAAAACGGTGCTCCTTAATGCATTGGGTGACCTTGCACGCAAAAAAGGATTCGAGGTCGTTGACGTTGCCTCCAATGCTGGTTTTTGCAATAGAATCCTCGAGGCTCTGCAGCGAAACGTTCGTCTTGAATCAATCTCGATTTCCCCATCGATTTTAGGGGTCAGCCTTGGCTCCATGGAGATGTCGAAGTCGGCCTCTCATCTGGGCGAGGCGATGTACGATGCTGCGAAGCGCGGTGGTCTGCTCATTACGCTCGACGAGATCCAGGATGCCTCAACTGAGGAAATGCGCGAGCTAGGCAATGAGATGCAGCTCTTGATCCGCCAAGGAGCGAATGTCGCTTTCGCTTTCGCTGGGCTGCCGACATCGGTAGATGGCGTGGTGGTGGATGATACGTTGACGTTCCTTCAGCGAGCCAAACATGTTGAACTTACTCGGCTTTCCGATTTTGAAGTTGGCGGATCGTTTGAGGATACGATGAGACGAGCGGGCAAGGAGCTCGACAAAGGTGCCGCTGAGCAATTAACAAAAGCTTCGGCAGGCTATCCCTTTATGGTCCAGCTGGTCGGATATTACGCTTGGCAGGTTGCTGCGCGCAGTGGGGCGGAGAGCGTGAGCGAAGAGGCGGCTCGTAAGGGCATCCAGGCGGCTCTTGATAGCTTTAATGCTATGGTGATTGCCCCAGCGCTGCGCAGGGTGTCGGAACGGCAGTTTCAGTATCTCGCGGCGATGGCTCAATGCGAGGGCGACGAGATCGCCAACGGCGATATCGCCAAGAAGATGGGTTTGTCGGCGAACAAAGTTGGGTCGTATCGCAAGCGTCTGATCGATGCGGGGTTGATTGAGCCCGCGGGCTATGGCTGTGTTTCGTTTGCAATTCCGTACATGCGCGATTATCTGTTGGAGACCGTTCGAGAGGACTAATAAAGACTGGAGGCATCGACGCCGCCGCTGGGGTTGTCCCCGCATCTTTGTCTCAATCTGTAACATCTAGAGGGGATTACGGCATGCAGGTGTTTCAGATTGAGACATTTGCGGATGGCGCCGACTGTCTGTCTAAATCTGTAACATCTGGACGAAGATTTGTCCTGCAACTGTTACAGATTGAGATGATTGGCTGAGACGTCTACTGGCAAATTGGAATCGCTCCAAAATTTCCCCTTGCCCATCCTCGACTGTTTGGTTACTATAGAACGGCTGTTACGGAGAGCTGACCGAGAGGCCGAAGGTGCTCGCCTGCTAAGCGAGTATGCCCCAAAAGGGCATCTGGGGTTCGAATCCCCAGCTCTCCGCCAGTAAGACTTTGAAGAAGGGTCCCATTTGGGGCCCTTTTTTGTGCGGAGAAAGGAGGCTGGGGATTCGAACCCTCAAAAATGAGGCGCCCCGTTGGACGCCTCCTTTCAGCGAGTGTATTATTCTTGCGCCCTACATCTCAGGAGCCTTGGCGACGGTCTCGCTTTCTGCCGTGAGTGGGCGGTTGTCGATGCGGCGGGCCCGGGGGGCGCGGGCTCCACAGCGGCCACCCAACGCGCATTGG
>USNA01000127.1 GCA_900555955.1 uncultured Collinsella sp.
GACGCTCGAGGATCGGCTGTTCGTTGGTCCCCATGAGGCCGTTGGTCTCCGAGAACGTCTTGAACGCCCTGCGGATGTAGCTGGTGGTGGCGAAGGAGCCGTCCGGCCGCGACACGACGTAGCTGTCCGCGAGGTCGCGCAGGCCGAGGGTCGACGCCTCCCGGAGCCTCTGCGAATCGATCTCGTGGATCTCCTTCAGGAAGGGGAGCAGGCCCACCGGGTCGATGGGGATCGTCCTCAGGTCGTGGTTCTTGGTGTCCTTGATGAAGGAACCCCTGTCCTTGACGTAGGCCACGGAGTGCCTGACCGTGATGAGCCCCGACTCGAAGTCGACGTCGCACCACCGCAGGCCGCAGACCTCGCCGATGCGCATCCCGGTGTGCAGGGCGAGCACGACCGTCCGCCTGAAGGTCGAGTCCGACATCATCGAGGTCACCGAGTTGAGCTTCGGCACGAGGTCGGAGCGCAGCGCGTTCCTGGGCCTGGCGATGACCCTGGGCGCGAGGGCGCCGTCGAACGGGTTCCTCCCGATCGTGTCGTTGCTCCTCTTCAGCAGGACGGCGTAGAGCCGCTTGCCGAGCTTGAAGGACTTGTTGAGCGTGTCGGGCGCCGTGCCCAGGGCGATCCTGCGCCTCGACCACGCGTTGACGTCGTCGGTCGTCACCTCGTTGACGGGGACGAGGCCGAGCTCGTCGCGCTCGATGTGCAGGGCGCTGTAGTGGTAGTCGTCGCGGGTCGTCGGGGTGATCCTGTTCATCTCCATGCAGAAGTCGATGAACTTCTCGAGCGCTTCGGAGAGCGGCAGCGCGGCGTAGTCGTCCCGCTGTTCGGCAGGAAGCCCGGTGCCGACAGCGGTCCTCGTCTTCTCGGCCTCGGCGAGTTCCAGCTCGACCTCCGACCAGAATTCCGCGAGGACGCGCATCGCCGCCGCCTTTCCCTGCGTGCTCTGCTTCAGGCAGGGCACGCCGGTGTTCTTGGTCCTCTGGACCTTCTTCCCGGTCATCTCGTCGGCCACCGTCACGACGGCCTGCCATTTGCCTTTGTTCTTCCTCACGCCGCCGGCTCCGCATACGCGTAAGGTTTTATTGCTGCATTTCTCGTTTTGCATGTCTGCTCCTAAATCCGCAGTTGATTAGAAACAGGCGGGCCCACCTGTGGGAACCCGGAACGGCGACGATTCGGGGCTCCTACCCCCGTTGATTAAATCACCGGCTGCACCGCGCTCCTCGAAGCCGAAAATATGCTATCTGGACAGACCGCGCTGAGCTGGTAAAATTTGCAAATGCGGAAATGAGCTACTTGCGCTATCTGCGCGTGTTTTAACAAAATAAACACAGGTCAGGGTCATTCTGACCCCGCTGGGGGTCAAGGGGTCGCTGGTTCGAATCCAGTCGTCCTGCCAAGAAGTTTGCAGGTCAGGCACCTAGTGCCTGACCTTTTTTGTTAAGAATCAATAAAGTAAGCAACGAAGAATCAACGGCTTTATTAATCGATACTTTCGCTCAACAAAAACTTGTACGTCACCCTCCAAATACGACAATTGATGACATGTTTGGAGGCTGACGTACACAAAAGCGATAGACATCCTGCCCGATACCGTCCTCCATATGTCTGGACTCTCTATGCTTACGCTGGATAGACATCGCCAGAACGGGTATAGTATCGAAAGTTTTGTCGTTTACCAGCGGGGGAGTCCTGTGGGCATCAAAAAGAAGATCAAAAAGGAGCTTATCGGCACTTCCGATTACCCGTCGAATAAGATCTTTACGATCTCCAATTTCATCACCTTAACGCGCCTGGTCCTCACGCTCGTCTTCCTGTACCTGTTCGTGACGGACAACAACCGTGTCGTCGCCATTGTCATCTATGCCATCGCGGCCTCCACCGACTGGATGGACGGTCAGATTGCCCGCATGACCAAAACGGTCTCGTGGCTCGGCAAGGTTATGGATCCCATCTGCGACCGTGCGCTGTTGTTTACCGGCGTGCTGGGCTTGGTGGTCCGCGGCGAACTGCCCATCTGGGTCTGCGTGCTCATCATCGGCCGCGATATCTACCTGGGCATCGGTACACTCATCGTGCGCCACTACCACCGTCGTCCCATTGACGTCGTCTTTCCCGGCAAGATTGCCACCGCGCTGCTCATGACCGGCTTCTCGCTCATGTTGCTTGGCTTTCCCGTCGTGGATGGCTGGCGACTGCTGCCCGCCGCGTTCACGGCTTTTCCGGGCCTCAACGGCAGCTCGGTGCCCCTCGGCATCTTCTTTGTGTATGGCGGCGTGATCTTCTCTATGCTCACCGCTGTCATCTATTCCATTAAGGGAGGGGCGGCCATTAAACAGGCCATCGCGCATCCCGAGGACGAGGACACCGACTTTCTCAACCCCGAAATCGAAGACTGATTCATTGGGGTATGATTACGTACGGTTCATTCTTTGCGGCACGTCCGCGTTAGATAGGGGTTGTCATGGACAACAAGGTTAACAATATGCCTCAGAACGATAAGACCGCGGACGCTACCTGCGTTTTCCGCGTTCCTTCGAGCGATGTCACCGTTCCCGACCTTATGGCCAACGTGCGCATCACCGCTCCGGTTCTGTCCATCGTCAAGGGTCCGCAGACCGGAGCTGCCTTTGAGCTCGAGGACGACGTGACCACCATCGGCCGCGATCCCGTGAACGGCATCTTCCTCAACGACATGACCGTCTCGCGCAGCCACGCACGCATTATTCGTGAGGGCCTGGGCGCCCGTATTGAGGATCTGGGCTCGCTCAATGGTACGTGGGTTGACGGCGCCATCGTCAACGGTGCTCCGCTGCACGACGGCTCTTCCGTTCAGATCGGTACGTTCACGCTCATCTACCACGAGAGCACGCCGGAGCGCATCGAAACCGGTGAGTAGGTAATGGCCGAACGCAACTATCTGAGTATCGGCCAAGTCGTCAACCTTCTTCGAGGCGCATACCCCGATCTATCGAACTCAAAAATTAGATTTCTAGAAGATGAGGGGCTCATCACCCCTCATCGTACACCTAAGGGGTATCGCCAGTACTCCAAGGAAGACGTTGACCGTCTCGAGGTCATCCTGCACCTGCAGAAAACCCGCTACATGCCGCTCAACGTCATTAAGCAGCGCTTGGAAAACGCAACGGACCTTTCCACGTTGGCTTACGAGGTGGGTCTTCTGTCCGATGTTCCGCTTAAGGCGGAACCCAAAGAGACCAAGCAAAAGCTGCATCCCATCGAGACCATTCCCGACATGCTCGGCGTCGAGATCTCGTTTATCCGTTCCCTTGCCGAGAACGATCTTATCCGCATCATCAAGAGCCCGCAGAACCGAGAGCTCGTCGATGGCCGAGATTTCCCGATTATCCGTTACTGCTCGGAGCTGTCGCGCTTCCACATTGAGCCGCGTAACCTGCGTCAGTACGTATCGTCGGCAAATCGCGAGTCTTCGATGTTTGAGCAGGTGCTCGTGAGCATGCTCGGAATGGATACCTCCGATGACGAGCGCGACGCCAAGCTCGAGCGCGCTTTTAAGAAGCTGCACGACCTCACCGAGGGTGTGCACACCGCGCTCCTTAAGAACCGTGTCTTTGAGTCGCTCAACGCCGTGGTCGAGGACGCTGACATCGATGCTCTCGATGAGGAGATCGCGCGTTCCGAATCCACCAAGGCTAAAAGCGATGGGGCAAGCGTTCCCGCGGTTACCGCGCATGACGAGTCGCTTGTGCAGCCGTCCAAGGTCGTCGTCCCCTCGCATAGCTCGTCTGCTAACGCGGGTAAATAGCCGCCGTTCACCCGGCAATCCATGAAAGGTCACGCCATGTACGACTTCGAATCTCATATCGTCGATATCCCCGACTATCCCGAGCCCGGAGTCGTCTTTAAGGACATCACACCGCTCTTTGGCAATCCCGAGGCCCTGAAGGCCATGGTGGATGCCCTGGCTGAGCATTTTGCTGGCATGGGCATTACCAAGGTCGTAGGACCCGAGGCCCGCGGCTTTATGGTCGGTGTGCCCGTGGCCGTCGCCCTGGGTGCCGGCTTTGTTCCCGCACGTAAGCCGGGCAAACTGCCGCGCAAGACGGTAAGCGAGAGCTACGAGCTCGAATATGGCACCGACTCTATCGAGATCCACGCCGATGCCATTACCTCCAAAGATACCGTGTTGATTCTGGATGACTTGGTCGCGACGGGCGGAACCGTCGAGGCAACAGGTAAACTGGTGCGAGATATGGGCGCAAAGCTTGTGGGTTATGGTTGTATCCTCGAGCTTGCGTTTCTCAACCCGCGCGAGAAGCTCACGCCTTCCAACGAGGACGTTGAGCTCTTTAGCCTGGTAACGGTGGACTAGACGTTACCCTTAGATACCGGAAAGGAAGCTCCATGCGCACAGCAAACACGCATAAAAACATGGCACGCTGCGCTGCTACGGCAACCCTCGCTTGTGTTTTGGGCCTGGGCCTCGCGGCTCCTGCCTATGCCGATACCGCATCCGACCTTGCCGCCGCTCGTACCAAGCTCGAGCAGATCGGTACCCAAACCCAGCAGATT
>USNA01000128.1 GCA_900555955.1 uncultured Collinsella sp.
GCAGCGCTTCCGCCTCTGGTGCGTGGGTGTCGCCGGCCTGCACCGTCTGCTCGCGCATGCCGAGGAGCTTGCCCAGGCACAGGTGGTCATCGCCATCGCCGGCATGGAGGGCGCACTAGCGAGCGTTGTCGGCGGTCTGGTGAGCTGTCCGGTCATTGCCGTTCCCACCAGCGTGGGCTATGGCGCGAGCTTTGGCGGCGTAGCCGCACTGCTCGCCATGCTCAACTCCTGCGCCAGCGGCGTATCGGTCGTCAATATCGACAACGGCTTTGGTGCCGCCTACCAGGCAAGTCTTATCAATCATCTGAGCGCCGGCACAACCCGCGCCCGTTAAGGAGCATTCCATGTCCAACCATCAGCACACGCTTATCATCGACGGCACCTCGGGCATCAGCGGCGATATGACCGTCGCGGCCCTGCTCGACTTGGGCGCCAGCGAGGAGCGCCTGCGCGAACAGCTCGCCACGCTGCCGGTCGACGGCTTTGAGATTGCCGTTACACGCGTAAACAAGCATGGCATCGACGCCTGCGACTTTGACGTTCAGCTGGCAGAGGAGCTCGAGAACCATGACCACGACATGACCTGGCTCTACGGCAACGAAGCAGCTGCCGAGCGCACGCACGAGCATGAGCATCACCATCATGACCATGGCGAGCATGAACACGAGCACACACACAACCACGACCATGACCATGAGGCCCACGGTCATGGCCACGAGGGCCATCATCACGCCCACCACCATCACCACCGCTCTTTGGCGGACGTCACCGCCATCATCGACGGCTCGCAGCTAAGCGATGGCGCTAAGCGTCGTGCGCTCGCCATCTTTACCACGCTCGCCGCCGCCGAGGCCAAGGCCCACGGCAAAACGCCCGAGACCGTCATGTTCCACGAGGTAGGCGCCGTCGATTCCATCGTCGACGTCTGCTCTGTCGCCATCTGCCTCGATGACCTGGGTATTGAGGACATCGTTGTCGAGTCGCTCTCCGAGGGCCACGGAACCATCCGCTGCGCCCACGGCCTCATGCCCATTCCCGTCCCCGCCGTTGTCAACCTATGCCAAGCAGGCAATATCGCCCTCACGCCTGCACCGGTCGCCGGCGAGCTCGTGACGCCCACGGGCGCCGCCATCGTCACCGCGCTGCGCACGTCCGACCAACTGCCCTCACGCTACCGCATCGAAGCCGTCGGCTACGGCGCCGGCAAACGCCCCTACGAGGGCTGCTCCGGCACGCTCCGCTGCCTGCTCGTTCACGCGGACGCGTAGCCATGGATGCCCGCAAGGCAAAAAGCCGCGCTGCCATCGTTGCGGCGTTCTCCGAGCTGCTGCGCGAAGAGGACTACGGCAAGATCACCGTCGGCGACATCATCGCGCGCGCTCACGTAGGCCGCGCGACATTCTACGGCCTCTTTAAGAGCAAAGACGACCTGCTGTCCGAGCTCGTGAGCGACATCTGCACCCACGCCCTCGACGACGATGGCACACCGCTCGACGACCCACTCGTGCAGATCGAGCATATTCTCAACAATCTCTGGGAGCGTCGCCAGGGCGTCCGAGCCCTCGTAGCCGGCGCCGGCTCACGCGTCTTCGCCGACTGCTTACGCAAGACCATCATGTCACGAGCAGCCGAAACCGTCCCCACCGACCCAAACGGCCCCGCCGGCACCATGGACCGAAGCTTCCTACTACACCACATAGCCTCAAGCTTCGTAGGAATGGTCCAATGGTGGGCCTGGCACAACTTCCAAGCAGAAAAAACCGACGTAGCCAAAGACTACCTCTCAGCCATAAAGCCCCTCTTCACCTAAGTAAGAAGCTCATCCCAAATCATCGACCCAACCCAGGGCTCCGCGCACCCCAAAGTGTCACTCGCGCCTCAACGCCCCCACCAGCAACAAGCCCCTCCCATCCAAATTCTGATATATATGTTGGGTTGCTTGCTCGAGCGCAGCAAAGACCCCGCAGCCGTCCGCATGGGGTAACTTCCCAGCGCACTCCGCAGGACGAAAGAACCCCCGCCGCACGAAGTGCGCAGCGGGGGTTCTTTCATGTCCGAGGACGCGCTGGGAAGTTACCCCATGCGGACGGCGGACAACCTATGTAGCCTCAGACTAGAACATGCCCAAGAAACCATGCACAAACAGCGCAGCCAGAGCAGCGCCGACAAACGGAGCGATGCCAGGAACGAGCAGGCCGTACTTCCAGTTGTTGTCAGCCTTGTTCTTGATCGGCAGCACCTGATAGGCCATGCGAGGACCAAGGTCACGAGCCTGGTTCATGGCGAAGCCGGTGATGCCGCCCATGCCCATGCCAACGGCCCAAACGATCAGGCCGACGCAGATGGCGAGCATCAGAACGTTCTCACCAGCGCGGCTAGCGGCAGTAAGGATGGCGCTGATGAACACAAAGGTGCAGATAGCCTCGCAGAAGAAGTTACGGGCGTAGTTCGTACCCTCGGTGGTGGGGTTGGTCGAGAAGATGTTGCGCTGGGCAATGGGATCGACGACGCCATCGGAAGCCTTGAACTCATCGGCATACATAAGCCAAGCGATTACGGCGCCCACAAAGCCGCCGAGCATATCGGCAATCATGAAGGGGATGCAGCTGCTCCACGGCACCAGGCCGACGATGCACTGGGCAAGCACCATAGCCGGGTTCATGCACACGGCGCCGCCAAAGACAAACAGGCAGACCGAGATGCCAAAAGACCAAGTGGTGATGGCAAACATATGGCCGGAGCCCTGATACTTGGTGCCCTTGAGCACGGTATCGCAGTGCACGCCCACGCCAAAGATGATCATGAGGGCCGTTGCGCCGAATTCGCAGAGGAGTTTGGTAAGCATAAAACCTTATCTTTCTTGTCGGTTATAAACGATTCGTTTAGGCCGCGCACTAGTGCTGCGCGACGACAACGCCCAGGCCATCGGGAATGACGGCAACCTTGGCATCGGCACCCTTCATCTCAAAGGCGAGCTTGAGCGCCTCCTCGATAGTGTTGACCGGCGTCATGTGCATATCCTTGAGCATCTGGTGATCGCACAGGTCGGTGACCATGATCACAGGGTGATGCGCCAGGATGCGGGCGAAAATCTGGCTCGTCCACTGGTCGGGCAGGGTCTCATCCTTAGGACGGTCGATGCAGGCGCGCTCAAACTCCGCCGGGTCGTTGTCGGCGATGTTGTGATAGAAGCCCTCGCCGCCGTGACCGTCGGCACAACCGGCAACATCGATGATCACACCGCCCTCGGGAAGCGTGGCCTCGGCAGCGCACATGCCCTTCACGGCCTGATAGATGTTCTGGTCGAGCGGGTAACCGCCGTTGGTGGTGATGGCAATCTCGCACTCGACGGGCTCAACGCCGGCAAGGCTCTTCACGAACTCGCAGCCAGCCTCGTGCGCCTTGTGGATATCGCCGGCAAAGGAGCCAATGACCTCGTGCTTGCCGTTGAGCACCACGTTAAGCACAAAGGCAAGGTGAGCCATCTCGGCAGCGGCAAACATGTCCTCGCTCACGTGGTTGTGGCACAGGTTGCCGGCACGCGAGTGGGAATCATTCACAAACTGACCGTTGTGGTTGTACATGATGGTCTTGTAGCTGGCGATGCCGGGCAGCACGGACTTGCGGCTGCCAGAGAAACCGGCAAAGAAGTGCGGCTCAATAAAGCCCTCGGCAAGCAGCAGATCGCAATCGGCGGCAATCTTGTTGATGATGCACTCGCCGCCAGAAGGCAGGGTGCCGATCTTTTTCATCATGCTGTCGTCAGTCGCGACGTGCATAACGATTTCCTCGTTGGCAACGATCTCCTCGCCGTACTTGTTGACGAGCTCCTCGTGCGTCGACGGACGATGCATACCCGTAGCAACCAGAATGCGAACGCGCGCCTCAGGCGCAGCGGAGTGGATGTGATGCAGCAGAATAGGCATCGTCACACGCGAGGGAACGGGGCGCGTATGGTCGGAGCTAATGATGACGATATCCTTCTTGCCAGCACAAAGCTCCTCGAGCGAAGGCGAGCCATAAGGGTTGGCAAGCGACTCCTCCACCAGCTCTTCCTGCGATTTCGTGGTCTTAAACTCGTTTTGATGACCTTCCATCACACCCGCGAAGTTCTTATCCTCAAGCTCCAGATGCAACGTCTTGTGGTCAAACGGCAGTTCACATTCAAACAATGACGAGCGCCCTCTTCCTTTCAACTGACACACTAGATAAACCGTTGGAAGGATACGCCGCTCACCGAAAAACTCCACCGTCCACCGACTCATTAACACAACGTTCATATTTGACCCACAACAAAACGGCCGCAATCCCAAACGGGACCGCGGCCGCAACAGTCGTAAGTCGAGAAGCGCCAAATGCGCCACCGGGATAGACCCCATCCAAAACGCGCGAAGCGCACCATTATTCTCCTCAGCCCCAATCCCTGAAGACCGAGGACGAAGGGACCCGACGGGTTTCCCTCTGAATGCATTCCGCAGCACGAAGCCCCCTTATCCGCAGCTCCGAAGGAGCAGGATAAGGGGGCTTCAAGTGCGAGGACGCGGCCGCTGCA
>USNA01000129.1 GCA_900555955.1 uncultured Collinsella sp.
TGGCGCGCCGCACGCCGTCTTGACTCGCCGCGGGTCGAGCCGGGTCCTCGCGCGGAATACCATACGACGCGGACACCTGGCCGTATGCACGAACATCCTCGGCAACCAGACCCACTAGTTCCTGCGCCAACTCGTCTGCCTGGGCAAATGCACGCGTAAGATCGTCCGCCCGATCGCTAAGCGCGGGATTGGTCGCCCCGTAGCGAGCGACCATCCCGCAAAGCGAGGCGCCCAGCGCGCCCACAAAGGCGCTCGCGCTACCGCCGCCGGGAACCGGCTCGCGCGCGGCCAGCGCCTCGGCAAACCCACGGCAGGTCTTGTCCATCATCTCTTGGCTCATACGTATGCACCTTCAAGTCATATAGATCGGTCGGGCGGCAACCGCCGACCAACCGCATCAAACACGTAATGATGCTAAGTCTAGCCCATAAGCACATGAGCGTCAGCACACCTGGCCATTGCGGATTTCTATGACGAACGATAGGCGTCGGCGCTGCAAACATGGGACACATGGCCCACCTTTCGAGACTCCCGAACGGCACAAACTGGGGCATATCTATAAGTAAGGAACCCGTTGGGGCACGGCCGCGCAACGGCCACAAGCAATGAACGGAGGCATAAGCCGCACAGTGCACAGAGACATCCGCCGCCAGTGCAATCAGTACCCCAACAGCATGCGGCGCCGTGATGTCATCGGCAGACAAGGAGGACGCCACCATGAAGAAAAAGACCCTATCGATCCTTTCCCTTTGCATCGCCCTCTTTGCCGCGTTTGCCCTTGTCGGCTGCGGCGGGAGCGCATCGGGCGGGGGCGGCAGCGCCGCTAAGAGCGAGAGCAAAGAAAAGGCCCCCGTTGCCAAGAAGACTGACTTCATTTGGTTTAAGGTCGAGATGCCCGAGGGCGTTGGCGTAAGCGACTCCGCTGGCAAGAATGCCGACAGGGTCCAGCTCACCTTCCCCGAAGACGAGAACGGTTCGGCCGATCGCTTTATCCCCGTTTGGAAAAAAGCGCTGACGGCAGAGGAATCCCACGCCGACCAGGCAGAAAAGAAAGGTGATACGTTCCAGTGGAAGGATGGCGGGTCCGTCGAGTATAACGGCAGGACGTGGCTCGTCGGAACGTACGAGGACAACAGCGGCGTCTCAACCCTTCTCTTTACCGACGTTGAGCCGGGAAGCGTCTACGTCCTCATCTCGAACTTCGATCTGCATAAGAAAGAAGCCGAGGCGCTCCTCAACTCCATCGAGTTTCCCGATGACATGGCGAAGGCAGTTGCCGAGGCACGCGAAGTCGAGATTTCGAGCATCGAGATCAAGCATTAGGGGCTCGCACGCAGCATCGCGTGCGCATTCATTAAATGGTCGGACGCCCAGCCAGGGGAGGATTGGATCGGCCGACCCTCCCCTCTTTTACGCCCGAGCATATTGCCACTTGTCGGCGCAAATCAGGCCCCCAGAATGGGACACATGGCCCACCCGAACGAGCCGCTCGCGCGTACAGTAAAGGCAGGTAATCCATGGGCGGTTACAGATCGAGGAGGACACGACCATGAAAAAGAAGGCCTTTGCGATTCTCACCCTCTGCATCAGTCTCTTTGCCGCAGTTGCCCTGGTGGGCTGCGGTGGCAGCGGCGGCGCTACCGGAAGTGGCGGTGGCGGCGGAGCAGAAAAACCAGCCGTGGATATGAGGACCGACTTCATTTGGTTTAAGGTCGAAGTCCCCGAGGGCGTCGAAATCACGGACGTCGCAGGCGATACCGCCGACAGGGCCCAGTTTAAGTTCACCGAGAGCGAGCATGCCAGCGACCGCTTCATCCCCGTCTTCGATCCTGACAAGAACGCCGATGAACTGTTTGACTACGAGGCAAAGTGGAAGGCCAACTCCGGATGGACCGAGAGCGATCCCGTTAAGTACAACGGCAAGACCTGGCGCAGCGCCTACTTTACGCACTCGGGCGGCGTGACGACCGAGTACTTCACTGACGTTGACGGCGGCAGTGTGTACGTACGTATCGACAATGTCGAGGAGCACAAGGACGCCGTCGAGACCATGATGAAGTCTCTGGAGTTTGCCGACGACATCGCCAAGGCCAAGACCGAGGCCATGGACGTCAAGCTCGAGGATATCGAGATCAAGCGCTAAGCGACTGGCGAGCACAACGGGAAACACGGACGCAGTGCAAACAAGCGACGGTATCCCAGCGCTTCGTACCCAGGGAGGGCCGGTAAGCCGACCCTCCCCATTCTTATGCCGGTAGCCGACGAACGCAGGATGCCGGGCTCCAAAACCATCCCAGACGTGATAACAGCACAAATAGACAAGTGCCCCAACACGTCCGCCCGCCGATTTATAGCGCCGCGCAGGCAATTTAAACCGGCGTCTTTAAACATCTGAGCAGTATAGTGACCAAAACAAGTGCATAACCGCACCCTGCGAACGGAGGAGATATGACCGAACACCATGCCATCAGCCGCCGAGCGTTTACGCTGGGCCTAGGGCTTGCGGCGTTGTCACCACTTGCAAGCCTGCCTGAAACCGCAGCGCCGGGCATTCCCCTGCGAACGGCATTTGCAGACAACACACCCGCACCGTCGGACAGCCTCGACAATTTCGTCATTCGCCTTCGCCCCGCGGGCTATTTTCGCACCGCGAGCGTCAACCAAGACGGCAACGTTCGCGGCAACGTCTGCCACCTGTTTAACGACGGCACGTCCAGCAAGCTCATCCTTGAGAACGTAACGACCAAGAATGACGATACAAGCTGGTATGCTATCCGCACCTTGCTCAATTTCGAAGAGCATAAAAAGACGGGCTACAGCATTTGGTCGGTCGACGACGACTCGGACAAAGATGGAAAGGTCATCCACGTATGGGGCGGCGAGTATGACAACAAGCCCAGCCGCGCTTTTGCGTTCGAACGTCAATCAAACGGAACCTATATCATTCGAGACCGCACGGTCGAGAAAGAAACCGAGAAAAAAGACATTAAGTACCTGGCAATAGAATCGGACGGCAAAGACCAGGACAACAATAAGATCTGCCATAAGAGTAAGAGCATTCCGTGGGAGCTAGAACTTGTCGGTTACGACATGGGCAAGATCAATACCACAGTTAGAAGTATCGACTGGACCACGTATAGCAGCTACGTCGACGGACCATGCTGGATGAAATACGTCGACGACAACAAGTACCTCGACGAGCTGAGTATCCCGGGCACGCATGATTCGGGCACCTGCAGCGTGGACAACGACACCGAGCCCCAATCCTCACAAGCAAAGTGCCAGCAGGATTACATCCCCACGCAGTTGCTCGAAGGCATTCGCTATTTTGATATCCGACTTGGAAAGAACAACGATAAAGGCGACCCCGGTATCGACCATGGAAGATGCTACCTGCTCAAAAAAGACGGGGGCTTTATGCATCTCTCCAATGTCATCGACTACTTCAAAACATTTTTGAACGAAAACCCATCAGAAGCGCTCATCATGCTTGCGTCACGAGGCAACGACGAGGCTACCGACGAAAGCGTTACGACGGCTTTCGCCAAGGTTATGCACGATAATCCCGATCTGTTCTACACGTCGAGCCGAATCCCCACACTGAACGAGGTGCGCGGAAAGATCGTCCTGCTGCGTCGATTTGTACTCGCCGGCAACAGCGTAAGCAGCCACACGTGGGGCCTCGATCTCACCCAATGGGACGACAAAATCAAGGCGCATCCCGGGCAGTCGATGTGCCTCGTCCAAGACGCGCGAGGCTTTGAGACTACGGGCAATGCGGGCGACAAAGAGCCCTATTGCACCAAGGTATACGCCCAGGACCATTTTGAATGCACCGGAACCGACAAGATTAGCTGGGTCGATATGGCGCTGCGAGAGACGACCAATCTCACGCGCAACAAGGTGGACGTCGAGGACAATGATGGCGCCAAGGTGCAAGTCCTGGAACGCTGCTGGTCTATCAACTACACCAGTTGCACGAATTACAAACAAGGAAGCAATCCTTTTACCGCGGCGCGAGTGGTCAACGAGCATCTGTACAAGAGCTCGTATATAAATAATACCGGAGTTGAGAGCACAAAGGCGGACTGCCGCAAGCATATTGGCATCATCGCATCCGACTTTGTTGATGCGGCGCTGGCCCGGAGCATCTATCAGCGCAATTACGATACGCAGCACAAGCAGACGGCTTCGTACTACCTCCCAACCCGCATGCGCATGACGTACGGCGACTCGCTGAGCGATGCCTCGCTCCAAGATGGCAAGACCGTTGGCGAGGGCCATTTCCGCCTCGTCGACAGCAGCAAGGTGCTCAACGTGGCGGCTTCGGGCCATGCGTTTGCCATCGAATATGTGGATGTCGACGCCCTGGGCAACGAGACCGTTACGGAGCTGCGGGGCTCCGTGCCCATCGATATCGATCCACGCGCGCTGACGCCCCATTTTGAGGGACTCGAAGGCCTTAAGGCCGGCGAAGACGTGCGCGCCAAGATTGCGGCATCACTCGAGGGCAAGCTCGAAACCGATGTCTGCACGGCCCA
>USNA01000130.1 GCA_900555955.1 uncultured Collinsella sp.
TATGGTGAGCCCCCTTCGAGTTATCTGCTCGACCCGTTGCAGGGTGGCTGTCTATATGACATGGGCTGCTATGTGGTCGGTTGGTTTGAGGATTTGCTCGCGGGTGCGTGCGATGTTTCGTCTCGTGAAGTTCGCTGGCGTGACGTATCGGGCGGCCGCGTGGATTGGGCCGATGAGATTCGTATGAGCGTCGGCGGCATACCCATTCATATGGTGTGCGACGGCAAGGCAGCGTATGAAAGCCGCTTAACGATTGCCTGTGAGCGGGGCTCGTTGGAAATCGAGCGCCTCCATCGCCCCGAGCTCGCCCATGTGAAGTACTCCGACGGGCGAATGCTCGAAATAAATGCCCCGTTTGAGGTTGATGATTTCTACGGCGAAATCCAGCATGCGACCCAGCTCATCCGGGCGGGGAAACTCGAGAGTCCCGTCATGCCCCTTGCCGCCACACAGCGCTGCGCGCGCATTATCGATGCAATCCGTCTAGCCCTCTAGGACTTGGCGCTGACACGTAGGGGATCATGACGCCGGCGCCCGTGGCCGTAGTGCTTGGCGGCCCGCATCTCTGATGCCCCTTTTATAAGTTGCGGTGGAATAGTTCCTGTTTGCGGCAGAATAGGGGCCAAACAGGAACTATTTCACCGCAACTGATGAGGGGGAGCTGGAGATGCTGACGATTGGGTGTCATCTTTCGACGACGAAGGGCTATCGGGCAATGGGGGAGACAGCGCTATCCATTGGCGCCAACACCTTTGCATTCTTTACGCGCAACCCGCGCGGCGGCAAGGCGAAAGATCTTGACATGGATGACGTGGCGGCCCTGCCCGAGCTTATGGAGCAAAACGACTTTGGCCCGCTCGTGGCTCATGCCCCGTATACCTATAACCCCTGCTCGGCCAAAGAGCGGGCGCGCGAGTTTGCCTTGGAGGCAATGGCCGAGGACTTACAGCGTCTGGAAGCACTGCCCGGCAACTACTACAACTTCCACCCCGGCGCGCATGTGGGGCAGGGCTCCGACGCTGGTATTCAGATGATCGTCGATACCCTGTGTCAGGTGATGTTTGAAGGCCAGCAGACGACGGTGCTGCTCGAGACCATGGCCGGCAAGGGCACCGAGGTGGGCCGCAGCTTTGAAGAGCTGGCGCGCATTATCGAGGGTGTTGTCGCCAAGTGCCCAGAGCTGTCCGATAAGCTGGGCGTTTGTTTGGACACCTGCCATGTGAGCGATGCCGGCTACGACATCATCCATGATCTGGACGGCGTACTCGACGAGTTCGATCGCGTGGTGGGTATCGAGCGCCTGCGCGCCGTGCATATCAATGACTCCAAGAACCCCTGCGGCGCCCATAAGGACCGCCACGAATGCATCGGTAAGGGCTACCTGGGTAGCGAAGAGTTTGGCGGCGGTATGCAGGTTATGCAGAATATTGTATCGAATGGCCGCTTGCGCGCATTGCCATTCATTTTGGAGACACCGAACGAACTTGCAGGTTATGCGGCTGAAATTAAACTGTTAAGGTCATTGCAGCAGTAATGACTGTCATAAAGTGGAGTGCTCCATTCACGTTATAGGTTTGTTTCAATCAGTTTTCTAATTGCGGATTCTTCCAAGCGGGTGCATAATAACCCTCAGTTTTTGCAGACCCCTGAATCACATGGGGTCATTGGAAGGAGACTGATTATGAAGTTGAAGAAGCTTGGCGCATTTGCCGCCACGGGTGCTATGGCGCTCGCCCTTGCTCTGACGGGCTGCGGCTCGTCCAACGCCACCTCTGGTTCTGATGCCAGTTCCAGCAGCTCTGACGACGCTAAGGTCGAGAAGGTCGACGGCTCCAAGGAGTACGCGCTCGTCAAGGACGGCACGCTGACCGTCGGCACCTCTGCCGAGTACGCGCCGTTTGAGTACAAGGATGACAACGGCGACTACCAGGGCTTTGACCTTGAGCTCATCAAGGCTATCGGTGACAAGCTGGGCCTGGATGTCGAGTACGTCAACAATGACTTTGACACGCTGGTTCCGGGTGTCGCTTCGGGCGCCAAGTACGACGTCTCCATCGCGGCTATCACCGACACGCCCGAGCGTGAGAAGGAAGTCACTTTCTCCGATTCCTACTACATGGACGATCAGGCTATCGTGACCAAGGTCGATAACACCGACATCACGGCCGACAACTACAGCGAGAAGCTCAACAACGCCGACGCTACCATCATCGTTCAGTCTGGCTCGACCGCCGAGTCTTTTGCCCAGGAGAACTTCCCCAAGGCCAAGATCGTCCCCTACAAGGACGCTACCGAGTGCTTCAGCGCCCTGCAGTCCGATAAGGGCGACGCCGTAGTCACCAACCGCTCCGTTGCCAGCCAGCTGACCGCCGAGCAGTTCAACACCTGCCAGACCATTAAGCAGATCAGCACCGGCGAGGAGTACGCCATCGCCATCAACCAGGGTAACACCAAGCTCAAGGAAGACATCAACCAGGCCATCAAGGACCTGACCGACGACGGTACCATTGACGCCCTCATGGCTAAGTACAACATCAAGTAAAATAGCTACTTGATTGCTCGCGGGCCCTTTCCGTTTTGGCGGAGAGGGCCTTTGCGCTTCTCTTGACGGAGAGTATTTCCGTCTCGTTTTGCCGGCAACTTCTACGATAGGAGCCACCTTGTCTCGACTGAACAAAGGGGCCGCGGAGCAGCGTTTTCCACTGCCCGCCTTGCTCCAAAAGCTAGCCTGCGCCATGGCCGTGGCGCTCGCGCTGGTGTGCGCAGGGGCATATGCGCCCACGACCGCCCAGGCGCTTGAGACCGCAAAGATTACCGCCCGACCCAACACTGGTTCGGGCAGCGCCGTGGTCGGCGGTACCGAGACGCGCATTACCTGGGAGGTCCAGGCCGATGCCGACGAGGAGCTGAGCGGTCTTTCGCTGACGTTTGTCGACGGCACGACGTTTGGTACCGATGACACGCGATTGACGATGCTCTCGGGCGAGGACCTCATGGATCGTACGCCCATGAAGCCCACGTGCAAGGCTGACGGCCAGACGCTCAAGATCGACTTTGGCGAGACGGCGCCTGCCGGCGGCTTTTTCCGTGTCGAGGTTTACGGCGTGACCTTCCCCGTCGAGGGCGGCGATGAGGCCTTTAGCGGCACCTGCACTTTGGCCGATGGCTCGACCAAGAAGATCTCCAAGATTCCGTCGGTGGAGATCAAGGGCGTGACGGCATTCGATAACTTCCTGGCCGATCTTAAGGAGCAGCCGTGGGTCGAGGCCTGGAACTCCAATATGTTCCTGCGCCTGTTCTTAAACCCAGTCATTTTGGTCCAAAGCCTGCCGATCGTCTTTAAGGGCTTCCTTATGTCGCTCTCGATCGTGCTTGTGGCGTTTCCGCTGGCAATTCCCTTTGGCTTTGCCTTGTCGCTCATGCGCATCTCCAAGTCGCGCATCCTGCGCTGCCTCGCCGGCATCTATGTGAATATCATCCGCGGTACGCCGGCGTTCCTGCAGATCTATATCGCGTTCTTCGGTCTGCCGTTGGCCGGCGTCAAGGTTGATGACTACGTGCTTGGCGTTATCGTCATGGCCATGAACTCGTCTGCGTACCTATGCGAGATCTTCCGTGCCGGTATTCAATCGATCCCCAAGGGCCAAAACGAGGCTGCGCGTTCGCTGGGCATGAACGCGTTCCAGACGCTGCTCTATGTCATGATTCCGCAGACGTTCCGTAATGTTTTGCCTACGCTGACCAGCGAGTTTATCTTGCTTTACAAGGATACGTCGCTGCTTGCCGCCGTGGGTGTGGTCGAGATCGTCATGAACGCCCGTACCATCGTGGCCACGACGGGCTCCATTACACCGTACGTGGTTGCCGCCCTGTTCTATCTGGTCATCACCCTGCCGCTCGCTCGCTTGGTGAGCGGTCTTGAGGCGAGGCTTTTGGGCACGGCCGAGACCAAGAAGAAGCGTCCCGCCAAGAGCGCCGGACAGGTTGTCGCGACGCCCGCCGATCACATCGCCGGTCTGTAAGGAGGTCCTATCATGAGCGAAACCAATAACTCGAACGAGGTCGTCGTCAGCATCAAGAACCTCCAGAAGGCCTTTGGGGACAACGTGGTCCTGCGCGATATCGATCTGGATGTGCACAAGGGTGAGGTCGTTGTGGTCTTGGGCCCCTCAGGCTCGGGCAAGTCGACGATGCTTCGCTGCATCAATCGCCTGGAGCATCCCACGAGCGGCTCGATTGTCGTCGAGGGCGTGGATGTGTGTGCCAAGGGCGTCGACCTCAACAAAGTGCGCACGCACCTGGGCATGGTGTTTCAGCAGTTCAACCTGTTCCCGCACCTGTCGGTCAAAAAGAACGTCATGCTTGCGCAGCAAAAGGTGCTCAAGCGCAGCAAGGAAGAGGCCGAGAAGATCGCCGTCGAGGAGCTGACCAAGGTCGGTCTGGCCGAGCGCATCGACTTTATGCCGAGCCAGCTCTCGGGCGGCCAGCAGCAGCGCGTGGCCATCGCCCGCGCCCTGTCGCTGAAC
>USNA01000131.1 GCA_900555955.1 uncultured Collinsella sp.
GGTCGCGCGCGGAAAGACGAGCTCGAGCAGCAGAGCGACAAGGCAAGTCGAAAGTGCCGCGGCGACGATACCGCCGATGACATCGTTAACGGTGGAAGTATTCTCGTTCTCGGTGCGGTCGATCTTAAGCGCGCCGACCTCGGCTCCCGCGGCGCGCTCGGGGTCCTCGGAGACGTGCGCGTTCACGGTGCCGGTGATGTGGGCGTTCTTGCCCAGGATGAGCTTGTCGGCCCAAACCTCGACATCGCCCTCGACGGTGCCATCGATGGTCACCGTATCGCCCGCAAGCGCTGCCGACTTGGTAGAGCCGCGCAGGGCAACCGTCTCGCCTATCGCATAGAAACAGTTGGCGGTGCTGTCGGAATTGAGCACGACATGCTGGCCAGCGACGGTCACGCTGCCATCAACCGTGGTCTGGGCGATATCGATAGTGCGTGCCGCCAAGCGGACGGCGCCGCCCACCGTGCAGTCGCGGATGGAGAGGCTCTCGCCTGCTGCAATTATGTCGCGGCCGATGGACGCATCGTCCAAGTTGAGGGCCTGACCTGCCCAGTACAGGTCACCTTCGACGCCGGACGAATTGGCGTCATTGTCGGTCGCAAGTACGTTGCCTGCGGTGTCCGTGCCGGCGAACGACGCCGTGGGAAGCGCGGTGATCGCCAGCGCGATGAGCGCGAATGCCATAAGCAGGCAGCGACGCATCTTGTGTGACGGCGTCGCCGCGGTTTGATTGAAAGCCATGGTTGATCCTTTTGTTAGGTGTTCGACATGCACCTAACAGGGTACCCAACGCGTGGGCGCTCTAAAAGAACCTCTCGGTTGCATTTCGAGGGATGAGCCCGCGCCACCTACTTTTTGCGGTGCAAAAAGCGTGCGATGTCATCCTCGGTGGGGCTTTTGATATCAAAGCGCAGCGACAGCCAGCGTAGTCCCATGGTCACCACGACGCAAACGACCAGTGCGACGACATTGCTGACCAAGCCGCTCATGACAAGGCAAACATAGCTTGCCGATCCGGCGATGGCCGCGATGGCATAGAAGTTGGTGCGCTGGAAGATACCCGGCACCACACCCATAAAACCATCTCGCAGCATGCCGCCGCCCACCGCGGTAAAAAAGCCCATCATGATGCACACCGCCGGCGCAAAGCCGTAGACCAGCGCCTTGTCTGCGCCGGTTGCCGCATAAATACCAACCGAGATGATATCGAGCAGGGGAATGAGCTTTTCGGGCTTGTCGACGATTGCCGGGAAGATGTAGATGATGGCCGCGGTGGCGATGGAGAGCGGGAGCGCCATCGGCTGGTTGAGGATGTAGACGTTGCCCACCTGCAGCGTCATATCGCGCAAAAGACCGCCGCCCAGTCCACAGACCACGGCGAGCGCGACGGCGCCCACCAGGTCGAGTTTGTGCTCGCGTGCGACCAACACGCCCGAGATCGATGCCGCGACGACGGCGAACATCTCGAGCCAAAACGGGATGGCAACCATGGCATCCGAGGCGTGTGCGGTAACGATCATAGCGGCGGCAACGGGCAAGATGGGGTCCTTTGAGTTACGGGTTTAGACAATGCCCGTACATAGTACATGTTCAGCGCCGATTGCGACCCTATTGCTCGGCAAACGGTCGGGACTGGGTGGGGGCGTGGCGTTACTGGAATGCCAAGGGTCCAAAACATGTACGTCAGCCTCCAAAAACGACATTTTCCGACATCTTTGGAGGCTGACGTACATGTTTGGATTGAGCTCACAGCATGAGTGAGTTGATTTACTCACATCCGGTATATTTCCCCACTTCAACGGACATAAGAGTTGGATACCGGCTCAGAGCGAGAGGCCCTCAATGGATACCCCTGTTCTCATTTCGCATAAAACCGCATGGCTTGTCCATCATGCACCCCAGAATTTGGTTCAGTCTCTTGCGCGGCACGACTACCAGATAGGCGCACAAGGCATCTCCACCCAGCAACGTGTTGCGCGCATACGATAGGCCCTTACCGACTGCGGCATTCCGTCCGATATGCTTAAGACTATCGATATCGCGGTTGTATTCGAATTTGAGCGAATTCGTACCAAAGGCGTCGTTTGCCACATTCTTGGACAAAATCTTCCCTACGAGCATATTAACGAGTTGACGCCCGGAATCTTCATCACCGACGAAGCCTTCGCCTTCGTGCTCGCTCACGAGTGGATGGATAGGATCGAATATCTCGAATATGGCTATGAAGTTTGCGGCGATTATCGCATGAGGCTCAATCCCGCCGACCCTTATACCGAGCAACCAGCCACCACCTCCAAGGATGAAATAACCGAACTGCTCGATCGGCACCCCGGCAAACCCGGTGCCACACGTGCACGGCTCGCGCTCAGGCACATCTACGATCGCTCGGCCTCGCCTATGGAGACCGCTTCGGCAATCGCCCTCTCGCTCCCAACAAGCGAAGGCGGCGTTGGCATCCGAGGTGTCGAACTCAACAAACCGCTCGAGATCCCTCAACGTCTCTGGCATTGCGCCAAAGCTCGAACGCTCAAAATCGATGCGCTCGTGACCTATAAGCGCAGGGCGCTCGGTATCGAATATAAGGGCGGTTTTCACGATGAGCTCGAGCGCAAGGGAGCAGATGCGGAGCGAGAGGCCGTTCTCTCCCAAATGGGATATCGAATCGTTACGCTCACTTCGGCTCAGTTCGGCAGCCAGCTCGCCTTTCACCGCGCCATGAACAACATTCGCGAAGCACTCGGCATGCCTCGCTGTACCGACACCGGGTACCAGAGAAAACAAAACGAACTACGCAAGGCACTTATCCGCAACTGGAAAAGCATACGAGACGAGGAGGCACCTTCCGAATAGCGCCGCTCCCGTGAGCTCAATCCAAACGTGTACGTCAGCCTCCAAAGATGTCGAAAAATGTCGTTTTTTGAGGCTGACGTACATGTTTGGGGAAGCGTGGGATCGAGACGTATTTCGATAACAAAAAAGCTCCCATTCTCGGGAGCTTTCTCAACCAAAATGGCGGAGGAGGAGGGATTCGAACCCTCGTGACCTTATACAGGCCAAACGGTTTTCGAGACCGCCGCATTCAACCACTCTGCCACCCCTCCGCGTGGGGTAAAAACAAAGCAGGCTCGAAGGCCTGCTTTGGAATTAACTGGCGGAGAGTCAGGGATTTGAACCCTGGAGACGCTTTTGACGCCTACACGATTTCCAATCGTGCTCCTTCGGCCACTCGGACAACTCTCCGTTAAATGCGAAAGTCAGTATACACGAGGAATCGCAAAGTGCAAACAGAAAAGTTGGCATTTTTTAAAACGCTTTGCCGCGCTTGGCGTTGCAGTGGGGTTTGAGGTGCCAAAAAACGGCTTCCGACCAGCCTGGTTGATCAACTCAATTGTTCAAAAGGGGTATTCATAAGCGACTTGGCAATGAATTTAAAAATCTTTGATTGGTGCTGTGGGCCACTGGTATGCATTTTGCGACCACAACCTTGTACCCGTTGACCTGCGGCTTGGCTCAGCTTGTCCCCACGGCACCGTATCTTGTCCACAGATCCGTCAAGCTCTTGGTCGGCATTTGGTTGGAATGTGCATGAAACGTCGTGCGAGTATGGGCATATGTGGAGGTCATGAGGTTGTAGCTGCATATTCTTGCAGCCTAGGAGGTTGAAAGATATTATTACCAAGTCTTTTCCTGCTTCAGGCGCACCTTCACGACCTGAAGCCACATTTGCCCAGAGGAGGTGACAATATGAAGGCTTATGAACTGCTGTTCTTTGTTGACCCGTCGCTCGACCCCGAGACTCGTCTCGCTGTTATGAAGCGTATCGATACCACGATCGCTGAGGGCGCTGGCAAGGTCGACTCCGTTGACGAGTGGGGCAAGCGCAAGCTCGCCTACGAGATCAACGACCTCACCGATGGTGACTACACCCTCATCAACTTCCACGCAGATCCTACCCAGATCGCCGAGCTTGATCGCGTCCTGCGCATCACCGACGCTGTGGTTCGCCACATGATCGTCCGTCGCGACGACCAGGAGTAAGACTGTCGTTTTGGACTGGGCTTGTGCCCCAAGAGGAAGTAGTGAGTTATGAGCATCAATCGAGTGAACATCACCGGTAACCTCACCCGCGATCCCGAGCTGCGTGCCACCGCCGGCGGAACCCAGGTTCTGTCCTTTGGCGTCGCCGTGAACGATCGTCGCCGTAACGCGCAGACTGGCGAGTGGGAGGACTATCCCAACTTTGTCGACTGCACCATGTTCGGCACCCGCGCCGAGGCCGTGAGCCGTTTCCTGGCAAAGGGAAACAAGGTCGCGATCGAGGGCAAGCTGCGCTACAGCTCTTGGGAGCGCGACGGCCAGCGCCGGAGCAAGCTTGAGGTCATCGTCGATGAGATCGAGTTTATGAGCTCCCGTGGTGGCCAGGGTGGCTACGATCAGGGCGGTTACGCCCCCGCAGCTCCCGCGCCCGCAGCACGTCCTGCCGCACCGGTGGCTACGCCCCCCCCGGGGCTTGATCTT
>USNA01000132.1 GCA_900555955.1 uncultured Collinsella sp.
CCACCATGCGCGCAAGCGCCACACGTTGCTGCTGACCGCCCGAGAGTCGCGCGGGATAGCGGTCGGCAAAATCGGCTAGACCGAAAATGCTCAGATAGCGCTCGGCGAGCTTTTTGCGCGCGGCGGCGTCGCCCGCATCCTTTACACCGGCGCATACGTTATCGGCCACTGTCATGTTAGGAAACAGCTGATAGTTTTGGAACAGCAGAGCGCATTTTCGCTCCTGGGGCGACAGGTTGATGCCCGCCGCCGAGTCAAAAAAGGTCACGCCGTTGACGACGATCTTGCCCTCGTCGGGCGTCTCCACACCGGCAATGCAGCGCAGCGTGCAACTCTTGCCGCAACCCGAGGCACCCAGCAGCGCCACACGCTCCTCGCCGGCCTCAAGCTGCATGTCGAGCATAAACCCGGGGTAGTGCTTTTTGATATCCAGAACGAGCGACATGGCCTATCGACCTCCCTGCGGCGCCGCATCATCGCGCATGAGCTCGGCCAGCGCCTCGCGATCGATACGCAAGGCATCGCCGCCCGCCGGGTCGAGTGAATCGCCCTGTCCGGCGAGATCTTTGGCCTGTTTGCGCTCCGCACGGGAAAGACCACGCTCGCGATACTTTTGCGAATGAGCGGTGTACATGTTGATGAACAGGATAACTAGGAAACTAAACACGATCACGACGACGACCCAAAAGAGGGCTACCGACGTGTTGCCGCCCATCCACTCAAAGTAGATGGCGATGGGAATGGTCTGCGTAATACCGGCGTAGTTGCCCGCAAAGAACAGGGTGCAGCCAAACTCGCCCATCGCGCGAGCAAAGGCGAGCACCGTGCCGGCGGCGATGGAGGGCCAGCCGAGCGGCATCATGAGCTTGGCAAAGATGCGACGCTCGGACCAGCCCAACGTGCGCGCCGCATCGAGCATCTGCGTGTCGAGGCTCTCAAAGGCACCGAGCGCCGTGCGGTAGACCAGGGGAAACGACACCACCACGGCAGAGATCACCGCCGCGGGCCAGGTAAAGACGATCGAGATACCGTGCGCGATGAGCCACTGGCCCACCCCGGTCGAGCGGCCAAACAGCATGAGGAGCAGAAAGCCGCACACCGTAGGCGGCAACACCATAGGAATCGTAAAGACCGAATCGAGCAGGCCCTTGATGCGACTCGAGGTACCCATAGTCTTCCACGCGGCGAACAGGCCCAACGCAAAGGAGATCAGCAGGGCAAGGCCGCTCGTTTTTATGGACACCCAAAACGGGCGATAGTCGATACCGCCCAAAAAGGAAGTCAGAGAGGTCAAGGGCCCCTGCTCACCCCGCAACACGACAGACGATGCCTCTACCATTTGAGCGCTATCAAGCCAACGCGCGCCGCCCTTGGCATCACCCGAGGCTGATGCGATCACCACATAGCGGTCCCCATCCGCGCCGCGCTCGTCAAAGCCATAGGTATACCCGCCGGCATCAAACGTTGTTTCCGCCGTGACATACCAAGGAAGATCCACGTCCCCTAGCTGCGCACCTCCCATGCAGTTTGCGCTGTCGAGCTTACAGACGAGGGCCTTGAGACCCGATACGCACTCGTTATCCTGCGGATCCAATCCATACTTCTCGACCGCCTTAGGCGATATCCACACCACAACGCGATCGGCAGCAGGCGCCACTACAAGGTCCACGTCCTCGTCAACGGGAAACCGGTAGCCCTCAGGCTGGCCCTCCATGGCACGAGCGGTCCCCTTGGCCAACCGCTCAAAACCCTTGATCCCATAGGAAAGCCCATAAGCGGTCGCAGCAACCTGGGCCCCGTTCTCAGCGTCCCCAGCAAACGCAAATCCCGGCACCCAGCAAAGCGCGAAGGTCAAAGCACAGGCGACAAGCATGCGGAATCTATTAAGCACGAAAAGCTCCAAGCGAATACAAGGACGGAGTGAAACACAAAACGATGGAATTATCGCGCCAAGCCGCACTACTCGGAAAGCTCAAAGCCGTACTTAGCCCAAATCTTCTGGGCCTTCTTGTTGGACAGGCAAAAGTCGATAAACGCCTTGGCCTCGTCGGCATGCTCGGAGCTCTCGGCAACGGCACCCGGGTACACGATGGGTTTGTGCGAATCCTCGGGACACACGAAGGCCTCCTCGATGCCGTCATAGCGGAAGATATCGGAGCTATAGACAAAGCCGGCCACGCAGTCACCCGTGGACACATAGGCGGCAGCGGTACCGACCTTGTCGGCCAGGGCCACCTTGTCGACAAGGTCGGGTGCATACTCGCCGTCGTCGCCCTCGGTGCCGGTATAGAGGCCTACGGAAGCCAGCGCCTGGTTGGCGTACTTGCCGGCGGGAACGGTCTTGGCGTCGCCGATGGCGATCTTGCCGTCCAGGTTCGCGACGTCCGCGATGGCCTCGACCTTAGTATCGGAGCCCTCGGCGCGAACGATCACGAGGTCGTTGACGAACACATCCTCACGGGTGTCGGCATCGACGAGTCCGGCGGCCTCGGCGTCGTCCATGGTGCCCTTGGAGGCCGTGATGAGTACGTCAACCGTGGCACCGGCACGCATCTGCTCGACAAGGTCGCCGGAGGCCTTAAACTGCGTGTCGGCAAACGTGGTACCGGTCTGGTCGGTGTAGAGCTCCTGGACCTCGGGAAGGGCCTTCTCGAGGGAGTTAGCGGCAAAGACCTGCAGCTCGACGGTTTCCTTCTTGGAAGAGGCCTTGGCGGAGCCGGCATCGGATCCGGCCGGCTCGGACGTCTTGCTGCCCGAGCAGCCAGCAAGACCAAGGCCGGCAGCGGCGACAGCAGAAAGCGAGACAAAACCGCGGCGAGAAACCAAATCGAACATATTCAACCCTTTCGGACCTTATGCCCGGGCACCCCACCGCGGGCTTTAATCTGCAATCAGATTATACTTCTGCGCGAATAATGATAGTGAGAAATTATTCTCACCAGAGAATATAGTTTCGAGTTAGCGTACACCTCGGCGTCGCTTCGGCGGAAAACAAAGGCGGAGCAGCCCGTAAGGTCGCTCCGCCGCAGGTAAGCCGCTTAGTTGGTATGTCCGCCGCCCGCCGTCATCTGGGCCGCCTGCTCCCGCTGGTTGCCCCCCGCCCGATGCCATTGCCTCCCAGCTTTCGCAGGCGGCCTTCGTAGAACCGGGAAAGTTTACGACAAGTGTATGACCTCGTTGCATGCAAATAGCGCGTGAGAGCATGGCGCGGCGCGTCTTGGTCATCGAGTACGCACGGATTGTCTCGGCAATACCCGGCACATCGCGGTCGCAAACGGCACGCGTCGCCTCGGGCGTCACATCGCGCATCGAAAGCCCCGTGCCGCCGCAGGTGAGCACGACATTGGCGTGGCACTCATCGGCGGCTTCCACAATGGCATCACCAATCTCGCTGACGTCGTCGCGCACGACCACATGTGAGGCGACCGTCCAGCCCTGCGCCTCGATGAGTTCCTCGAGTGCGGCTCCGGCCTCGTCCTGAGCAAGATCGCGCGTATCCGAGCACGTCACGATTGAAATCTTCAACTCCATAGCGATCCTCCTATAGCACCGTTCCCTCAGGCAGGTCGACGCGAACAACGTCCACGACATCTCCCGCCTTGAGCTCGCACGGTCCTTCGTCAATACGCAGCAGGCAGTTGGCCCGCTGCATCGTGCCGAGCAGCGCCGAATTCTGCGTCTTGGCCTCGGTCACCAACAGCTCACCGGTCTCGGGGTCGCGCAAAACCGTGGCGCGATCGAAGAAGCGTCGGTCCTGGCGCTTTTTCACGCCGTGTGTGAGCGTCGCCTGCTGCACGGGACGCGCCCCCTCGGCAAAACCACGCATCTTGCGGATCGCCGGGCGAGCATCTCAAAGCCCACATACGCCGCGGCCGGATTGCCTGAAAGCCCCAGGTAGGGCTTGCCCCCAAGCAGGCCAAACGTGATGGCCTTGCCGGGACGCATCGAGATGCGATCGAACAGTACCTCGCCCTCGCGCCGGACGAGCGCCGTCACATAGTCGTAGTCGCCCGCCGAGGCGCCACCGCTCGTAATGACAAAATCGCACTCTTGCACCGCGCGATGCACGAGCTCGGCAATCGCCTGCTCATCATCAGGCGCAATGCCGTAGAACACGGGCTCGGCTCCTGCATCGAGTGCTTCGGCCATCAACGCGGACGAGTTGGAATCGCGAATCTGACCGCGCGCCGGTACTTTACTCGGTGCGACCAGTTCCGTGCCCAGCGAGATGATGCCCACACGTGGGGCAGCGTGCACCTTCACGCTCGCGTAACCGGCGCTTGCCAGCAGGCCGGCGCCGGCCGGAGCCACAACCTCGCCGGCGCGCATCACAACATCGCCGGCATGGGCCTCCTCGGCAGCAGAGCGAACGTTCTCCCCCACCTTGGCCGGCGCCGAGAAGCTCGCGTGTGAGCCCTCGTTGCCGTCACCATCGAGCACCTCGACGATCTCGTATTTCACTACGGCGTCGGCACCCTCGGGC
>USNA01000133.1 GCA_900555955.1 uncultured Collinsella sp.
GACGGCGCCAAGGCGTCCTGGCTGGATGCGACCGGTACGGACGCCGGCGTTGTCTGCGAGCGCGGATCGCTCGTGACCGCGCACTTTGTGACGCCTGTGGGCGGGGCTTTTGGTGCTGCCGGCGTGGTAGATGCTGGCGGGGCAGTGGCACCGCACGTGGTGATTGAGCCCGATGGCACCACCGCCCCGGCGGGGGAGACCGTTACACCCGGCGGCGAGGGCCCGGGGGATGGCACGGGCGAGCCTACTAGTGGCGCCGACCCTGCTGCGGGGCAACCCGGTGCGGGGCTGGCGACGGATCCTGCGGTGAAACCCGTGGCTACGTCGACCAAGACAACGGCCACCAAGGCCACAGTCACCAAGACGACCAAGTCCAAATCCACTATGGCAACAACATCGGCGCTTCCCAAGACCGGCGACAACCACTGGATAGCTGCCTCCTTAACGCTATTCCTGCTGGGGACAGTGCTTCTGAGCACCGCATACCGCTGCTGATGCGGTACGACGCACCTGGCAGCAATACAAGAGCTCTGTAGGAGCTTTAAGGGCAACGCTTTCGGCAAGGGAGCGTTGCTATTTATGCATGCAATGTCTAACGTGCAGCCATATGCGTTTCCGCAACAAGGACTATCGCTTGTGGCAATACGCAAACATATGTTCTATACTTATACAAAAGGAATTGGTGAGAGGCGGTTAAATGAAAGCCAAGAGATGACATCGCGAGCAGTGTTGTTTGTTTAATAAATGAATCGGGGCTTAGCCACTATCTATTCTTTGGCTCAGGCTTTTTTCGTAGACATATGGGCACTGACGATTGAGACGGCCTATGCAGTCGGCCGGCAGGGTTCGGGTCTTATTGGATTAATTCAATTCACCTCGTGCTAAATCCACTCCGTTCTTTATACTCAAATGCAAACACTAAGGAGGTAGTCATGTTTTGGAGCTATGTTCAGCTTGATGATGGCACCCAGTTTGCCTACTCAGAGACAAGAGAAGACGGAACCGTTCGCGTAGCCGTCGAGCGCCCGGTTGACTTTGGCTTTGACCATGCGGAATGCTTCTTGCCTGCGGTCAAATGGTTCAACGTCGAAGGATTTACTGCTGATGACCTCAATTTCTTGACAGAATTTGTTAGATCAAACGCCCCGTTTATCTTCGAGCTCGCCGAACGCCAAAAAGCCGGACCGGCGGTGGCATAATGCCTCGAGTTCTTATTTTCGGGCAGTACGTTCTATTCTTTTGGATTGCGGAAAACGGAGAACCAATTCACATCCACGTAGGCGTAAAGAGGGCGGCTGCTAATTCGACTAAGTTTTGGCTGACGAAAGACGGCGGATGCAAGCTTGCGAACAACGAGAGCAAGATTCCGGCTAAGGATCTCAGAGATCTTTCAAAACTAATAACCATGAACCATCAATTCATATGTGACAAGTGGTGCGAAACCTTTGGTGATGATTCACTGACGTTCTACTGTTAATCATCGAGCAGGAAGAGGCGCTTGTCTATGAAGCGCTGTAAGCAGGACGAGGAGCTTGCGAATACCAGTCCGCGTCCTTTCCCTTCCAATGAACCCAACCCGGAGACCTTCCAGGCCATTCTCGAAGGTGATGCGTTCTTAGCGACGGGGGAGTCCGGTCGCTTCGACAACGGCACCGATCTTATTGATGCAGCTCTAGTCAACAAGTCTGAATTTCGCCGCATACTTCCGGACTCGTCGAGTCTTAGAAGCCAGTATTGAACTCAAACTCGGTCCATGCACCCTCTTGCTATTCGAATACAGGTATCGCTCTGGCGATAGTGTGCTATACTATCGCCAGAGCGATACCTGTTAGGAGACTCGCGTGGAACTGTGGCACGGTTCTCAGAAAATCATTGAGACTCCCCAGCTTGGCCTGGGGAAAGTCCATAACGACTATGGACAGGGATTCTATTGCACAGAGAGCCTCGACCTTGCAAGGGAATGGGCATGCTCGCGTGATGCCGATGGCTTTGCGAATCGCTATGAACTCGATATAGCCAATCTTAAGATTCTCGACTTGCTATCTCCGCAATATTGCGTCCTGCATTGGATAGCGTTGCTCGTTGAGCATCGTTCTTTTCGCAAAGATACCGCCATTGCCGCGGAGGCGTGCGAATATCTCCACGATCACTTTCTACCTGACACGAGCGCTTGCGACGTAATAAGGGGATGGCGCGCGGACAACTCGTACTTTAGCTATGCCAGGGCTTTTGTGAACAATACGATTACAGTCGATCAGCTTGGTCGATCTATGGGGCTCGGCAACCTGGGAGAGCAGATTGTGCTCATAAGCGAGCGTGCGTTTAAGAGCATTCGTTTTGCTGGATTTGAACGTGCGCCGCAAGCTCTGTATGGTCCATTGGCCAAGGAGCGAGATGAAGCGGCAAGGGCACAGCACCCGGAGCTCCTTGCCGAAAATCCATTTGAGGGAATCCGTATCGTCGATATCATTCGAGAGGGGATGACGGGCAATGACCCACGCCTACAGTGAGATGTATCTCGAGGATGCCATGAGAACGCTGGGCGAGGCGGTCGATTTTGCCCTCTGTGACCAAGGGCTGACTCCAGCCGAGTTGACGGCGATCATGTCGAACGCTCTTGAGATGAAACAGTTTGAGCGCGGTATGCCTCGCGTCGTCTGCGGCATGGCGGGCGACGAGCTCGCGCGCGATATTATCGCCCATGCGGGACTGAGCCCCGTCGAATGCAGGGAGACCTATCCGTTCGACCGTTCGCCTCAGTATTGGGCGGGGTGGGTTTTGGCTTATTCGCAATGGGCGAGCAGCTTGAACTTTAACGAGCTCTTTGAAGTCGCCCCGCTTGATTGGATTATCAGTTCGTATTCCCCGCTTCACGAGGCGTCGGAAGATACATTCGCACAGATTGTCATCGATAAATGGAACAAAGCCCAGGCAGACAAAAAGGGCCTCAAAGCGACACGAAAGGCGGCCGGTCTAACGCAAAAACAGCTCGCCGCCCAATCGGGGGTTAAACTTCGTGCTATACAGCTCTACGAACAGAATCAGCTGGATTTGCGCCGCGCCTCGGTCTCTTCGGCATTGGCGCTCGCAAACACCCTAAGCTGCGCCATCGAAGACCTCGTCTGGCAACCGATCGCCCTGGAGTACGACTCGCGGGCTATTCCGTCCGTAAAGCTATAGAGGAGGCAGTCATGCCTTGGAACTACGTTCAACTAGATGACGGCGCCAATCGCGTTGCTAAAGAAGGTCATTCAACTGCACACGAGGCAAATTCATCATCACCGATTTTGCTCGACGGCGTCACGTCGATCGATGAAGCTATTCGACTGACCATTGCGGACATGCCCAACGCGCTCAGGCTCTTGGAGGACTCATGATGGCGGCTACGCAGCGGGGCGCTCATCCGTTCGCTCCACTCGTGCTTGATGATGCCGGTTCGCTCGAAGCTATTGCCGCGGCCGTGATGCGTCTGCACAGCACGCTGATGACGGTCGGGCGCTGCTATTCAACCGACGCCACAGGCGGCCGGGCCGCGCTTGAGCTTGGACGCGTCGAGTCCGTGCTTGCGGGTGCATTCTGTACGATATTCGGCCAATCGCCGGCCGACCGCTTCGGAGACATCTTTGACCAGGTCACCTACGTGGCCGAGCACATGGTCAAGGACCACATCTTTGAAGACGGTAACAAGCGAACCAGCCTTGTCTTTGCGTTGTCCGTCTTAAGGTTCGCCGGCACTCCGGTCGAGCTAATCGACAGCCCCGAGCCCAAAGACAACCAGTACTACGTCTGGATCCAAGACCTCGTATCCGGAAACAGCTCTCGCGCCGATCTCGCGGAAGAGCTTAGGCGCAATTACGTTGTGTGTCACGACTGCGCTTCGCCCGTATAGAATCTAAGCATCCGCACGCCAGCTATGAAATGGATTGGACACCACATGGAAATCCCCAGCACCCTGTGCAGCAATGTCTACGACTTTGCATTTTGCCCAGAGCCCTGTTATGACCGCCTGGTCAACCTCGCCGATCCCGAGGACTGGGGTCCCAGCAACCGCATCCTCAAAAACTACCTGTCGTTTTCGTTTAGCCGCGCGGTGTTTTTGACCGAGCGCGACGTGGACCAGACCGCACCGTCCAACCTGCCGCTGGTGTTCGACGACGACCGCTGCCTGTTTAACACCGGCCTGTACACGCGCCGTTACGAGACCATCTACGGCCTGTTTGAGCCCAACACCAAGCCCGACGCACGCCAGCGCTGGTTTTTGAAGGGCTTCTTTAAGGAAAGCGACCCCATGCTGGTCTCGTTTGAGTACCTGCCGTGCCACGTGCGCTTTGCCGAGGACCCCTCCGAGCTGGTCTTTGACTACCGCCTGCCCATCCGCTCCAACATCGACCACATTCTGGGCGACGAGGAGAACCTAACGCGCATCCCCGCCAGCCTGATGGGGGAGGACAACTCGCTGTTACTGCGCCGCGCTTT
>USNA01000134.1 GCA_900555955.1 uncultured Collinsella sp.
CGAATGAGCCAGAGCGTAAAACAGCTTAAAAAACAGCTCATGGGTGCTGCCTGTGCGGTGCTTATGTCCGCTGTTGCTCTCTCGTCTGCTACCTATGCTTGGTATGTCGCAAATAACACGGTGAAGGCTGCATCTTCAACCATTAGCGCAACGACTAATGGTTTCATCCTTCAGATCGATGAGCTCAGGAAGGGTGCCCAGCACGGTGGCGAACAGACGTCGCTCGCGGCTGCAATACAGGGCGGAAAGATAACGCCGTCTTCTACGGATGATCTTAAGAACTGGTTTGTCTGCCAAGGCTGGGGATCAGACGGTAGAGTAACCTCTTACTCGCAGATTAAGTTTAAGCAGGACGGCAAATCTGGCGAATACGAGGCTGGTGGCGAGACCCACTACGCCTATCTCAAGAGTGAGTTTATTGTCTACACCATTACAGAGTCCGGTATAGCCGACGTGTATCTTGAAGGATCTGACGAAGAGCCTGTAGTTGTTACCGCTCATGGGGAACCAACGACCGATACGATCCCAAATTCTTTGCGAGTCGGTATTACCACGCAGGCGATTGATGCTAATGGAAACCTGACTGGTGATGAAACTCTAAAGGTCGTATACGCTCCCGTTGCAGTTTCTCCCACCGAGAAGGGTAACGATAAAAATGCCATTGCTGGATGGTCTTGTGTAAAGGACGCGGCCAACGGGCCTCAAATGCCTTCCTACCAGCATATTGAAAAAGGCAACTGCACCGGTTGGCTTGCAAACAAGGTCGGAGACGATTATCAGGTTGACGCGGGTACGCATAAGATCGCAAGTCGCGTTGGCTATGATGGCATAGCGGTCCGAATTTATATTTGGATGGAAGGAACCGATGCCGACTGCGTTAACAATGCTGCAGCCGAGGACCTTGCGACATACGATGTGACTGTCAAACTCGCCGGTGTCGCAACATCGTAGTCCGACGTTCGCTAGCATGCGGATGACCAAGGGCCCACTTCGAAGGAAGTGGGCCCTTTTTCGTTTGGCGCCATCACTGCATCGGCGATAATGTGAGGAACTGTTCTTCCTGGAGGTTCCTTATGGACGGCATTGCTTCTAGTGTCCCGCTGATTGCTCGGCCGAGTTTTGACCGCGCTTGCAGCTTTGTGCCGTTCGAATATATCCAGGCTTGGGAATGGTTCTTGCGCGAGGAGCAGCGTGGCGGCCTATGGGATAAGCTTCCGCATCGCACCAATGCCGACAGCCCTCAATATCCCTTTCGTCTGACGATTGATTCCGAGCTCTTTCCGGTGTCGCGCGATTCGGGCATCTTTTGGCCTGGTCGCGGGCGCGTTAAACATCCGCGCGAGAAGACCTTTGCGCTCTCCGTGCACAATTCCAAGCGTGGCGCTTACCCCGATGTCCCGCCGCTCTATCTTGAGGATGGCACGTGGGTGCTCAAGTACTCGTCGCAGAGCACTTCGGTCGAAAACTGGCGCGACCAGGACTACAACCAAAAGATGATCAATTGCATGGAATGCGGCGTTCCGGTCGGCGTGTTCTTTGCAACGAGCGCTGGCTACAAGGTGCTGGGTCTCGCATTCGTCGAGCGCTACGAACCCGAGAATAGCTGGTTTGTGCTGCACGGCCCCGTCCATAAGGGTGGACCCGACGCGCGTTTCTTCCCCGATATGAGTTACATGAAGGATCCTCCGGTCGCGGCGGAGTTTTCCGGCGCCCCGGCGAGTGATGATGAAAAGGTCCGCTATGCGTTGCGTCGCGAGCGAATCGGCCAGCAGCGTTTCCGCACTGAACTCTTTGAGGCCTACACTGGTCGATGCGCCGTCTCAGGTTGCAACGTCGACGAGGCGCTCGAAGCTGCACATATCGAGAACTACTCGGGTCCCAAGTCGCAAGTTGTCAGCAACGGTATCCTGCTGCGCCGCGATCTGCACTCGCTCTTCGACGCCCATCTGATTTCGTTTGAGTTGGTGCGCGGCGATTATCAACTTTGTGGGTCGTACCTTCTGCAGCATACGGACTATGCCGCGTTTGCAGGGTCGGTATTGCGCGAGCCGGATGAGCATCGTTTGCGCCCCAACGCCCGTTTCCTTGAGGCTCATCGCGCCGAGTTTGATTTTTCGGAATCGCGCCGTCGGGCAGAGGCTGTTGCTCCGTATTAGTCAGGTGCGGTTCGTCGCAACCCAATCATGTCGATTGATCGGATCGCGCCGCGCCGCATCGAGAGCTGCACGATCCTGCCATCCTTTCCTCAACAGTTAAAACGGGAAAAGGGGAGACCATGGGATGGCGAAGCGATATCGCACGAGGAGTGTACGGAAATCTGCCGCGAGCGCTAATGGACCGGAGCCTGTTCCCGCTCGTCGAGGCCAACTGCAGCCAAGTCTGCCTGCCCTGCCCTCGCTGCGGCGCAGACCTCCCATGCCTTGACATCAGCTTCATCGACATCCGCGACAAGCGCGCTATCGAGCTGCGGGCTCGAACAGGCCTGCGTCTCCCAATCTATCCTCAGCAATGCCCAACCTGCGGATGCGCCATTGCCTATGACGACCCGGAGCTGTAACTTCGTTGACCGAATTGCCGGTCGAACAAATCCGGCGCCTCAGAATGGATTGTCCTACGCCCGCAACGCTCCAATGGGGAACACGTAGACGTCGTGCTCGGCGTCGTAGCGGCAGAAGGGCGAGGTCGCGGTGATGACGGCGCAGAACTCCGGCTGGGGGTTGCGCGCGGCAGGGTTCAGGGCGACCTTGCGGCGCAGGCGCTCGATGTTGCGGATTCCGTCGCTAACCTTGGATTCGCCGAGCTTGATTTCTATCGCTGCCCAGCGGCCGTCGTTCAGCTCGATGATGGCATCGACCTCAAGCCCGTCGGAGTCGCCGTAGTAGTGGAGCGAGCCCGGATGCGAGCCGGGCAGGCATGAGGTGTAGACGCTCAGATCGTGAATGCACAGAGACTCAAAGAGCAGACCAAAAGTTTGGCCGTCCGCAAGGAGCCTTTCGGGATTCATTCCAAGCGCGGCTGCGGGAATGGAGGGGTCGGCGAAATAGCGCTTTGGCTTGGTGCGCAGGCGGGATTTTGCGCGGACGGGTGCATCCCAGCCGGGCAGATTTACGATCGCATACATGCTCTTCAACATGTCGAGGTAAAACGCCACGGTCGAAGTTGCCGGCTGGGCGTCACTGTCACCCAACGAGGCGTCTGCTGCGATGGTGTTGAGCGTAGCAGAGGTCGCAACGTTGCGCGCGAGTGAGGACACAATGTGCCGCGCTGTAGACCCCACGCCTCCTTTTTGCGGAACGCTGACTTCGTACATGGCATTGAGATATTGGTTAACGACCTCTGCAGCCATTTGAGGGCTCGCCCCGACAAGCGCCGGCCATCCTCCGCAGCAAATTGCGTCGGCCAGCATGGGGAGCGAGCCTGTATAGGCCGAAGGTTCGAATGATCCTTCGAATAGGTTTTGCAGCGAAACGGATCCCGTTGAAAGCCCTCGTTCCCAAAGCGTCATGGTGCTCATGTCGAGACGGGCTATGCGACCGGCGCCGCTGTGAGTGACAGAGTCTTTTGCCGGCGTTGACGACCCGGTGAGGATAAAGAGGCCCTTCTCGCCGCCGGATGCATCTACGGCGCGGCGCGTGGCGTCCCATGTTGCGGGGGTCTCTTGCCACTCATCGATGACGTGCGGCTTATTGCCTTGAAGAGCGAGCGAAGGATCGGCTTCGACCAGCGACTTTACGTTTGGATCGTCAAGATGAACGACGCTCTCACCGAATGCGAGCGCGGTCCATGATTTGCCGCACCACTTTGTGCCCCGAATCTCGACCGCTCCAAAAATCTGGAGCAGGGTTTGCAGTCGTTCGTCCAAAAGGCGAGGACGGTAGGATTTGGGCTGTTCCGAACCATAAGAAATCATGATTTGATAAACCTCACTACCTGCGCATACTCGATTTTCGAGGATAATCATACTCGATTTTCGAGGAATTTCACACTCGATTTTCGAGGAAATCTGGACTCGATTTTCGAGCTTTGTCTTACAGGTAGATCCCCTCGAACAGGCTCTTGTGGAACTGGGTGTGGTGGTCGCGTGCCCAGGTGAAGAGCGCCTGGTCAAAGTTGCCTTGGCTGGCGGGGATGCCGTAGACGCCGGTGACTTCCACGCGCACGAACTCCAGCGCGGGCAGCTTGTTGATGGCCGTGAGCGCAAACGGTGAGGTGGGCTCCTCGAACAGGTAATGGCTGCTTTGCAGCGCGCCGCAGCCGGTGCAGGTGCTGGCGAGCGATACGGTCTTGGTGGTGCGTGACGTTACGGGCTTGTAGCCGCAGCGCTCGCGCAGGTAGTCGCGGATCTCGGCCGGCACGCAGCCCAGCGCGGGGACGATGGCCACGGCGTTGGCGCGGGCGGGGTCGATCGCGATGTGGCCCCGGGCGTCCCTAAGGCCCTGG
>USNA01000135.1 GCA_900555955.1 uncultured Collinsella sp.
TCTCGCACTTGCCAACGAGGAGTCTCTCGTTGTCGGCGGTGACCTGCTGATGCCGTTGGCGCAACCGGGTCAGCTAATTCCGGTCGACTCCGAGCACTCCGCCATCTACCAGTGCTATCTGGGGGAGAATCCGCGCGAGGCCCACTGCATCTGGCTTACTTGCTCGGGCGGTCCGTTCTTTGGCCGTACGCGCGACGAGCTCAATTGCGTGACGCGCGCCGATGCGCTGGCACACCCCACGTGGGCCATGGGTGCTAAGATCACCATCGACTCTGCGACCCTCATGAATAAGGGCTTGGAGCGTATCGAGGCGATGCACCTGTTCGGGTGTGATCTCGACTTTATCAACGTGGTCGTTCAGCGCCAGTCAAAGATCCACTCGATGGTCGAGTATGCCGACGGCTCCGTGATGGCGCATCTCGGTGCGTCCGACATGCGCATTCCCATCCAGTTCGCGTTCTCGTATCCCGAGCGTTGGGATACCCCAGCTCCTCGAATCGATTTCCGCGAGCTCGGGCAGCTCACCTTCGATGCGGCCGATACGGACACATTCCGCTGCCTGGCGCTGGCCGAGCGTGCCGGCAAGACAGGCGGCACCATGCCGTGCGTGTTGAATGCCGCCAACGAAGTTGCCGTCGATGCCTTCCTGCACGATGCCTGTACCTTTACCGATATCGACCGCATCGTCGAGTCGTGCATGGATGCACACGATACGCAGGCGGTCGCATCGTTTGAGCAGCTTCGCGATGTCGATACGTGGGCTCGCGCCAAGGCCGCCGAGGTGCTCGCTGCAACCCGCTCTTAATCATAAGGATTGCTTTTCGTTTTATGGATACTGTTCTGAGCGTTCTCTCCTCGGTCTTTTGGGGCCTGCTGATGCTATCCGTCCTTGTGTTTCTACATGAGGGCGGCCACTTTTTAGCGGCTCGTGCGTGCGGCGTGCGCGTCACCGAGTTTTTCTTGGGTCTGCCGTGTCGCTTCGACATTCACCATACGTCGCGTCGCATCGGTACCAAGTTTGGCGTGACGCCGCTGCTGCTGGGTGGTTATGCCGCTATCTGCGGTATGGACCCGACCGATGTCTCGTGCGCCGACCGTGTGCTTGCGGCGATCTATCGTCATGGTCGCGTCTCGGTTGCAGACCTTTCCGTCGAGCTGGAGCTGCCCGAGGAGGATGTTCTCGAGGCTTGTGCCTTGCTTTTGGGCTGGGGTTCCATTGCGCCTTGGTACGAGGAAGGGGAGAAGCCTTCACCCAGTTACTATCCGGTTAGGTACCAGACGCTGCCGCGCGATGCTGCAGGATATACCACCTTTGACGGCCGCAAGTTCGATCGAGAGCATGCGACTGCCGAGGGCGATGTGTGGGAGCTGCCGGTCACTGCTTCGGAGTTTCTTGAGCAGGAGCGTTCGCATACCTATCTGGGCCAGGGTTTTCTCAAGCGTGCCTTTATGCTGCTCGCGGGCATTCTCGTCAATATCCTGACGGGCTTTTTGCTGCTTATGAGCATCTACTCTATCGCCGGCGTATCGGCGCCGGTCGATAGCAATGTGATCGGTCAGGTCGAAGAAGGCTCGATAGCCGCTAAGGCGGGCATCGAGGCCGGCGACGCAATTCTTAGTGTCGATGGCGTGTCCTGCTCCAGCTGGATGGATGTGTATGATGCCATCGGCAAGGCTGCTGGTCAGAACGATATCGCCATTGAGTATCAGCACGACGGTAAGAATCTTTCGACCTCGGTCGCGCTCAAGGAGGGCGAGCGTTTGGGCGTTTATGCCTCTACGCAGGTGATCCATTTGGACCCCATTACGTCGGCGCGCCTGTCGTTCTCCTATGTTCAGCAGACAGCTGAGGGCGTGATGCGCCTGCTGCAGCCGCAGCATACGATGGAGATACTCGATCAGTCCAGCTCGATTGTGGGCATCAGTGTCATGTCTTCTCAGGCGGCGGCAGCCGGCCCCGCGACGGTCTTGACGTTTGCCGCGCTCATCTCGTTTTCGCTGGGCTTTATGAACCTGCTGCCTATTCCGCCGCTCGACGGGGGAAAGCTGGTTATCGAGATCATCCAAAAGGTCGCCGGTCGCGAGTTGCCGCTAAAGGTGCAGACGATCGTGAGCTATGTCGGCATCGCGCTCTTTGCGCTGCTGTTTGTCTATATGCTTCGTTCCGACGTCCTTCGATTTATTTTGTAGGGGAGTGTTTGGATTGTCTTTGTCCCATCCTTTGCCGCGCGAGATGACGCGCCCCGTATTTGTGGGCGACGTGCAGATAGGCGGCGGCGCTCCGGTGGTGGTTCAGTCCATGACCTGTACCGATACCGCCGACGCCCAGGCAACGCTTGCGCAAGTGCGTGCGCTTGCGCAGGCGGGTTGTGATGTTGTGCGTGTGAGTGTGCCTACCGAGGCCGCGCTTAAGGGCTTTCGCACGATTTGTGCGGAGTCTCCGGTGCCGATCGTTGCCGATATCCACTTTAACCATAAGCTCGCCATTGGCGCCGTGGAGGCCGGTGCCGCTAAGCTCCGCATCAATCCCGGCAACATTGGCGATTGGGCCAAGGTCGATGCCGTGATCGATGCCGCGGGCGCCGCTGGGTGCGCGATTCGCATTGGCGTGAACGCCGGCTCGCTTGAGCAGGATATCGCCGAGCGCGATGACCTTACGCAGCCCGAAAAGCTTGTGATGTCGAGCGAGCGTTTCGTCAAACATTTTGAGGATCGCGGCTTTACCAATATCGTGCTTTCCGCCAAGGCTCATAGCGTGTCCACGACGCTTGACACCTATCGTGCCCTGTCGCGCGAAATCCCCCATGTTCCGCTTCATTTGGGCGTGACTGAGGCCGGAACCAAGCTCCAGGGCACCATTAAGAGCTCTGTGGGCCTGGGAATTTTGCTTTCCGAGGGCATTGGCGACACCATGCGCGTCTCGCTCACGGCCGATCCGGTCGAGGAACCGCCGGTCGCCTGGGGTATTCTGCAGTCGCTCGGCCTTCGCCGCCGTGGTCCCGAGATCGTCTCGTGCCCCACGTGCGCTCGCTGCCAGGTTAACCTCATTCCTATCGCCGAGGAGGTCACCGAGCGGCTTAAGAACTACTCCGCGCCGCTTTCGATTGCCGTGATGGGCTGTGCGGTCAATGGCCCCGGCGAGGCCTCTGACGCCGACTTGGGTGTTGCCTGCGGACGAGGTCAGGGCCTGCTCTTTTCGCACGGCCAGATCATTGGTAAAGTAGCTGAGGACCAAATTGTCGACGCGCTAATGGCCGAGGTCGACAAGCTTATTGAGGAGAAATAAATGACTCGAGCAATGTATATGTCTAAGCTGTATGCTCCGACGCTCAAAGAGGATCCGGCCGACGCCGAGCTTGCGAGCCATCGCCTGCTGCTTCGTGCCGGCATGATTCGCAAGGAGGCCGCCGGTCTCTATTCCTATCTGCCGCTTGCTTGGCGCTCGATTCGCAAGATCGAGAATATCGTGCGCGACGAGATGGACGCGGCCGGCGCCCAGGAGCTCATGATGCCTATCATGGTCGATGCCGAGCTGTGGCGCGAGTCCGGCCGTATCGATGCCTATGGCAAGGAGCTCGTGCGCTTTGATGACCGTCACGGCCGCGAGTTTGTGCTGGGTCCCACGCACGAGGAGACCGTGACTGCCCTGGTGCGCAACGAGCTGCGTTCCTACAAGCAGCTGCCGGTGAATCTCTATCACATCCAGGACAAGTTCCGCGACGAGTTCCGTCCGCGCTTTGGCCTGATGCGCGGCCGCGAGTTCATCATGAAGGACGCCTACAGCTTCTCCGCCACGCAGGAGAGTCTGCAGGAGGAGTACGACAAGATGAAGCAGGCCTACGCCAACATCTGCGAGCGCTGCTATATCAAGGCCCTGCCCGTTGTTGCCGACTCCGGTGAGATCGGCGGCGATACCTCCGTTGAGTACATGGCGCTGGCCGACGCCGGTGAGGCTTCGCTGGTCTACTGCGACGATTGCGGCTTTGCTGCCGATGACGAGGCTGCAAGCACCAAGGTCGTTGTGACCGAGGGCCCCGGCGACGGCACACTCACCAAGGTCGAGACTCCGGGCATGGGAACCATCGAGGCTGTTGCCAAGTTCTTCGGCTTCCCCGAGAACGGTACGCGCAAGTCCCTGGCTCTCATCGACGCCGAGGGCAAGCCTGTTGTGGCCATCGTTCCGGGCGATCATGAGCTCAACGACTGCAAGGCCGAGCACGTCTTTGGCAAGGGCTATCGCATGATGACCGACGAGGAGCTCCTTACCTACGGTCTGCACAAGGGCTTTATCGGACCGGTTAACCTGCCCGAGGGCATCCGTCTAGTGTGCGACGAGAGTCTGCGCGAGTCCAAGCAATGGGCCTGCGGTGCCAACGAGGTCGATTATCACTTTACCGGCGCCTGCCCCGAGCGCGACTTTACCGTCGACGAGTG
>USNA01000136.1 GCA_900555955.1 uncultured Collinsella sp.
AGGGCGAGTTTTCCGCTCGGTCAAGTCCTGGGCTCGCACGAAGGCCACATTAAGTGGCCTTCGGCTCGTGCGGAATCTACGGAAAACTCGCCCTGCCCCTCCCGGCCGGAGCTACGTTGCCTTTGTTGCGAATCCTCGTGTCCGTCGAGCGACGCGCCCCACGCATAACCCTTATGTCGGTGGGCTGATGTGTTGCATCCTTAAGGACTACAAGGTTGAAACGAAGGTTGACAGGCGGTGGAGACCTTCGTCCAAATTTTTGTCGGAGACGCAGTAGCTTAGGCGGATGTGGCCTTCGGTGCCGAAACAGTCGCCCGGGACTAGGGCTACGTTGGCTTCTTTGATGGCTTTGATGCAGAAGTCTTCGCTTGTTAGGCCGAATTGTTTGATGCTCGGGAAAGCGTAGAAGGCGCCTGCCGGTTCCACTACGTCGAGACCCATGGCGTTTAAGGCTGCGAGCACGCGTTCGCGGCGGGCTCGGTAGACTTTGAGCATGGGGGCTGGGTCGACGGTCAGGGCTCGGGCCGCGGCGTCCATCTCAAAGGAGACGGCGCTCGATACTAAGTATTGGTGGGCCTTTGCGATCTCGGCGATGACGGGGGCTGCGGCTGCGAGCCAGCCCAAGCGCCAGCCGGTCATGGCCCAGGGCTTGGAGAAGCTCTCGATGACCACCGTCTGCTCGCGTAGCTCCGGGTGGCGCTGGGCAAATCGCTCGTAGCCGTCCACGTAGACCAGGCGGTTATATACGTCGTCGCAGACCACGTAGATGCCCGCCTGCTCTGCCACGCGCGCCACGGCGTCGAGCGATGCCGCGTTGAGGATGCATCCCGTAGGATTGTTAGGCGAGCAGATGACGATGGCTTTGGTCGCCGGCGTCACGCAAGCACGAAGTGCGTCCTCGTCAATCCGAAATTGCGCAGGCTCTGTATCCAAAAAGACCGCTTTGGCGTGGTTGGCCACGACGATGCTCTCGTACAGGCCAAAGGCTGGCGTGGGGATGATGACCTCGTCGCCGGGGTTGAGCATAGCCATGAATGTTGCCGACAGGGCCTCGGTCGCGCCGTCGGTCAGGACGACCTCGTCGGCCGAAAACGTAAGGCCCGCATCCCCCATGTAGGCAGACAGCGCCTCGCGCAGGGCGGGGCGGCCGTTGTTGGGCGGATAGTGCGTGTCGCCGCGGTCCAGTGCGGCGGTCACCTCGGCGCTAATCACATCGGGCGTGGGAAAATCGGGCTCGCCAAGCGCGAGCGCGATGCACCCCGGATGCTGGGCGGCGAGTGCGTTGATCCGGCGGATGCCGGAGGGCTTAAGCGTGGCAAGCGAGGTGTTCATGGGCAGACACATGGCGTTCCTTTCGTAAGGGTTGCACTAGGATAGCGCGGCGAGGCGCCGCCAGACGGTGTAACCTAAACGGAAACCAACCGGAAAGGAGGCGGCATGGAGACGACCGCACGCGGCGATGTACCAAAAACGCTGCAAACCATTGCGTATATCAGCATTCCCAATAGCGCGGATCTTGAGTTTTTGCTTTGGGACCTGCAGGATGCCATCGCGGCCTATGCTCAGCTTTCTGGCACCGCGCTCCCCCGCCCGGTCGATTTGGAGGCGGATGATGCCGGTGCAGTCGATGGCATCGTGCTGGCCATTGAAGATGTGGCTGACGATGAGACGTTGACAGCTATCGAGCAGGCGCTTGAACGCTTTGGCGGTACGGGAACGCGCGTCTATGCCGCGATTCGAGCCGCACAAGAGGGCGCTAAGCAGGCGCGCGGGACCGCCATTCGTCTTCACAAGGCATGTGAGCGCCATGACCAATTGTGGTGTGGCGGCGTTGTCGTCTGTGCCGGCAGCGGTATTGCGGCGCTTCGCCACTCACCGCGTATGGGCCTCTTGCGCCGGCCATTTTCCGAAGCGATGGACAAGCTCGTAGGCGCCGTTCGCATGGGCTGCTCCGTTGAGCATGCGCAGCTGCTTGGCGGTGGAAATGCGGGTAGCGTCGATGCCGGCGGCATGGTGCGCGTCAAGCCCGCCGTGCCCGCACCAATCTGGCGCGCCATCATCAAACGCCTCGGCGCCCATGCCCAATCAAGGATCTAGACTACCGTGCGGTCCAGTCAACTGCCTCGCGCCAGCGCTCGACAAGACGCTCCAGACGCCAGGCGGCATTGGCGGGACTTGTCGAGGGCAGGACGATGGCGGGCAGGCCTGTCCGTTCCTGTAGATAGCGCTTATAAAGGCGCCCCGCCGTACCTCCATTACACACCACCAGCTTAATAGGCGCATTGCCCGTAATGCGCTCGATATGTGCCGGCACAACGTTGCGAATGCTCGCGTCACTCGAGCCCTTGATGTCACAGCTCTCGATCACGTCCCACAGGGCCGCGCCGCCGTTAAGCAGCATGGCCCGCTTGACGGCAATCGAGGCATCGAGCGTCGCGGGCTCGCCGCTCGCCAAAGAGTCTCCCTCGTTGGGCGGCACGGGCACACCGAGGCACGCGGCCATCACGCGCCAAAAGCGGTTCTGCGGATTGCCGTAGTAGAAGGCATTGGCGCGCGAGAGCACCGAGGGAAACGACCCCAGCACCAAAACGCGCGAGTGCTCGTCAAACACGGGCTCAAGCCCATGCTCAATATGTTGATAGCCCTCGTCCGGCGCGGCCACGAGCTATGCCCTCAGCAGATAGCGCACCTCGTAGGGCGCAAGTTCAAGGGAGCCCGTCAGCTCGACCGTGGGCGCATCGTCGGCAAGCAGGTCGACGAAGGGGCCGCTGAGTTCGCCGGCTCCAAAGGTGTAGGGCTCGTTCACGGCATTGACCGCCACGAGCACCGTCGCGTCGTCGCAGGCGCGCTCGAACAGCAGCTGCTTGTTCTGGATCGCCACGTTGCGATAGGCACCATAGTTGAGGGCACGGGCCGCCGCGTCGTCGGCCGAGCGAAGGTGCGCAAGCCGCGTGATGAACGCCGTCAGCTCGTTAGGCGCAGGCTCATTGAGCGCAGGTCGCAGCGCCCAGTCGCCATCGGGGCCACCCTTTTCGCCGGCAATTCCCCACTCGCTGCCATAGTAGACGCACGGGATGCCCGGCATGCCAAAGAGCATGCCGTAGGCGGGACGCAGGCACGACTTGTCGGTGAGGATGCTCGCCAGGCGCGGCACGTCGTGGTTGTCGACAAACGACAGCAGGTGCTTGCCGCGGTAGATGCACCAGGGGTCGCCGCCAAACTGACGGTGCAGCGAGTGCGCGATCTCGAACATATTGACCGAGTTAAAGCTGGAGTACAGGCCCTTGTAGCACTCGTAGTTGGTGCAGGAGTCGAGCATCTCGTCGTTGACGATCTGGCTGTAGTCGCCGTGGAGCGTCTCGCCGATCAGCACGAAGTCGGGCTTGAACTCGCGGGTAAAGGCATGTAGGCGGCGCATAAAGTCGCGGTCGAGCATATAGGCGACATCCAGGCGCAGACCGTCGACGCCAAAGACGTCGGCCCAACGACGCACGGACTCAAGCAGGTAATCGACCACGGCGGGGTTTTGCAGGTTGAGCTTCACAAGCTCAAAATGGCCCTCCCAGCCCTCGTACCAAAAGCCGTCGCCGTAGCACGAGTCACCGTCGAAGCTGATGTGGAACCAATCCTTGTAGGGCGAATCCCACTTGCGCTCCTGCACATCACGGAAGGCCCAAAAGCCGCGACCGACGTGGTTGAAGACGGCATCGAGCACCACGCGGATACCGTGGGCATGCAGCGTCTCGCACACGGCGGCAAAATCGGCATCCCCACCCAGGCGACGGTCTATATGGCGCAGGCTGCGCGTGTCGTAGCCGTGGCTATCGGACTCGAGCGGTGGGTTGATGAGCACGGCGCCAACGCCGAGTTCCTGCAGGTAGTCGGCCCATTGGGCGATTTTCATAATGGGGGCATCGGGGTTAGGAGCAACGTTGGTGGCCTGGGCAAGCTCATCCTCGGCAACGGGCGCGGCGTTTTCGCGCGGAGCTCCGCAAAAGCCCAGCGGATAGATCTGATAGAACGTCGTCTCGTATGCCCACATAGCAACCTCCCGGTAAGCTCAACACAACGACATCCATTGTATGCCCGGCTTGTATCCTCTTCCCCAAAATAAGTTGCGGTGGAATAGTTCCTGCTTGGGCCTTTAGAGGCCTTAAACAGGAACTATTCCACCGCAACTGATGAGGGAACGTGATTAGGCGACGGGCTTTGCGCGGCGTATGGCCGGGAACATCACCGTGATGGCGAGAATGACGCCCACGACGGCAATCGCCCCGCCCGCGAAGCCGATCCAGGCGATACCGGGGCCCGAAACCACGGCTACGCCCATCCCGGTACTCGATGGGCA
>USNA01000137.1 GCA_900555955.1 uncultured Collinsella sp.
GAGCCTCGATTCGGCATGCTGAAGCCCACCGAGGTCGAGGTCGCCACGGGTACCGCGACCGTCCTGGACACCTTCAAGGTGCCCAAAGTCGGTATCGCCGCCGGTGTCCGCGTCGAGGAGGGCGAGATCGCCGCGACCGATTCCGTGCGCCTGGTGCGCGACGGCATCGTGGTCTTCAACGGCAAGATCGCCTCGATGCGCCACTACAAGGACGAGGCCAAGAGCCTCAAGAGCGGTTCCGAGGGCGGCATTGGCCTGGAGAACTTCCAGGACATCAAGCCCGGCGACCAGATCGAGGGTTACCGCATCGACCAGGTTGCCCGTACCGAGTAGGGGGTAGCGCTATGAAGCAAACGCAGGCAACCCGCCGTCTGGGCGAGCAGCTTCGCGAGAAGCTCGGTTATATCCTGCTCTTTGAGGTTTCCGATCCGCGTCTCGACCTCGTTACTTTGACTGCGGTCGAGGTCGCGGTGGACCGTTCGTTCGCGCGCGTGTACGTGTCGTGCGATGCGAGCCGATACGACGAGGTCATGGAGGCGCTCGCAAGCGCTAAGGGCCGTATTCGCAGCCTGTTGGCTCGCTCGCTCGATTGGCGTGTTACGCCCGAGCTCGATTTTCGCATCGATCGCTCGACCGATGAGGCCGAGCGCATCACGCGTGCGCTGGAAAACGTTCCCGCCACGCTTGCGATCGAAAAGGACGAGGACGGCTATCCGATAGCGGATGCCGCCCAGGAGGCAGCTTTAGATGACTAATTCCTCCGACCTCGCCTCGTGCGAGTCTGCAGATATTCAGCGACGCATCCTCGAGCTCATCGAGGGTGCGTCCTCCATTGCGATTTCGGGACATACTTCTCCCGATGGCGATGCCTTGGGCTCCGTATTGGGTCTGGGCCTTTCGCTCATGAAGTTTTTCCCCAACAAGGACATTGCACTTCTGCTGGCAGACGATGACCCGGTTCCGCGCATTTACCGCTTTATGGAAGGCTCCGACCGTCTGGTGCCGGCATCTGCGTACGTCGGCAATCCTGACCTGTTCATCTCGGTGGACGTACCGGTCGTCGAGCGCCTCAATAATTCCGCCGAGGTGCTTCGTCGCTCCAAGCATGTGGTGTGCTTCGATCATCATCCGGCGCGCGAGGAGTTTGCCGAGCTGAGTCTGAGGCGCGTCGATGCCGCGGCCTGCGCCATGATCATCGACCGTTTCTTGGACAATTGCGGCATTGTCGCACGTGATGGCGTTGCGACCTGCCTGCTGTGTGGCTTGGTTACCGATACCGGCCGGTTTCAGTACCAAAACGCCGATGCCGCCGCGTTCCATGCGGCCTCGCGCCTGGTGGCGCACGGTGCCGATCCGGCGCGCGTTGCGCTCGAGGTCTACCAGAGCATGCGCGTTGAGTTTTTGCACCTCAAGTCCATTGTCATGGGTCGCATTAAGACGGTCGCGCATGGGCGCGTGGCGTATAGCTATGCCTACCAGAGCGACCTTGAAGCCTGCGGCGTCACCTCGGACGAGTGCGACGGCCTGGTCGATGTGGTGCGTTCGGTGATGGGCGTCGAGGTCTGCATGTTCTTAAAGGGCATTGAGGGCGATACCAAGGTGCGTGGCAACCTGCGCTCCAAGGGCGACCTCGATGTGTCCGAGATTGCTGCCAACTTTGGCGGTGGCGGGCATCATGCCGCCGCCGGCTTTTCCAACAACGGAACAATTCGCGAGACGCTCGCCGTGGCACTTCCCATGCTGGCCGAGCTGGTAGGGGAGGATCTCGCTTCGGTGACCGTCGAGCTTTAACTTTTTGGATGGTACATGGCTCGTCGTACGCCTTCACAACTGAATATGCTGCTCGCTGTCGATAAGCCGGTGGGCTGCACGTCCCACGATGTGGTCTCGCAATGCCGACGCGCCCTCCATGATGCCCGCCGGCCATGCCGGCACGCGCGACCCCATGGCATCGGGTGTCATGGTAGTGGGCGTGGGCCAGGCCACCCGTCTGCTGGGTATGCTAACCCTCGATACCAAAAGCTATGTCGCCGACATTTCGTTTGGTGCCGAGACCAATACCGATGATGCGGAGGGCGAGGCGGTCCGCACGGTGGCTGTTGCCAACGAGCTGCGCGATCCTGCCTATGCCCGTGAGCGCCTGGCGGCCATGCTGGGTCCGCAGATGCAGGTGCCGCCGGCGTTTTCGGCTATCTCGGTCAATGGCGTTCGCGCCTACAAGTCTGCTCGCGAGGGCAATGCGGTGGATCTACCTCCGCGCCCCGTCGAGGTCTATGCCGCTGACCTGATCGCCGCGGGCGGCGAAGGTGATACGTGTGTGTGGACCGTGGCGTTCTCGGTGAGCAAGGGCACCTATATCCGTGCGCTCGCTCGCGACTTGGGCCGTGCCTGCGAGAGCGCCGCGCACATTTCCGCGCTGCGCCGCACGGCCTCCGGTGTTGTTTCCATTGGCGCTTGTCATGCGGTCGAGGAGCTTTCTCCCGAGTCCGCGGCTGGCTTTGCCCTGGACCCCATTGCGGCTCTGGGCGCCACGCGTGTTGACTTGCCGGGCAATCTTGCCGACGACCTGCTCTGCGGCCGACGCATTCCCGTTGAGCGCGCGCTTGCCGATTTCGATGTCTCGAAGGCGCCGTTTGCGTTGGTGCTCGATGGGGGGCTCAAGGCGCTCGCTCGCATTGAGGGCGGCCGCTTTGTCATGGAGCACGTGTTTCCGCAGGCAATCGGCGGTGTTCGATGATGTTGTCCGCTCGCGAGCTCGCGCGTGTCTTTTTCGCGGGCGAGTCGGACGAGGCTCGCATCGTTACTGCCGATACGTTTGATGAGTGCGAGCACTTAGGTGCCGCCTCCATCGCCATCGGCGTGTTCGACGGCGTTCACCGTGGACACCAGGAACTCATCGAAGCGCTTGTCCGTGATGCCCGTGCCCATGGCTGTAAGGCGGTCGTGGTTACCTTCGATCCCGACCCGGACGTTGTGGTGAGCCCTTCGCCCGCTCAAAAATTGATGACGACGGCCGACCGTCTGCATGCCCTGGCTCAAACCGGGGTCGATGCGGTGGTGGCCGTTCCCTTTACGCCTGAGGTTGCGGCGCTTGACCATGTTGCTTTTCTCTCGCTGGTGTCCCGTCTGGTCGACATTCGATCGATTCGCGTTGGCTGTGACTTTAGGTTGGGTCGTGGCGGTGCTTCTGGTGTTGCCGAGATGCGCGCCTGGTCACGACCTGCTTTGCGAGGGCGGTGAGGCCATTTGCGCCACCCGCATTCGTCATGAGCTGGGACAGGGCCATGTGGAGCTTGCTGCTGAGTTGCTCGGCCGCCCGTATATGGTGCGCGGCGGTGTTACTCGCGGCCGTCACGAGGGTTCTGGCATGGGCTTTCCCACGGCAAACCTGCAGGTTCCCGATGGCATTCAGGTGCCTGCCGATGGCGTGTATGAGGGCCTGGTGCTGGTCGATGACACCGTGTGGCCCGCTGCCGTGAACGTCGGCCTGCCGCCGACGTATGCCGACGATGCGGCATCTGCGCATCTCGAGGCTAACTTAATTGGTTATACGGGCGACCTGTACGGCGCTTTCGTTTCGCTGGCGTTTACGCGCTGGCTGCGTCCCTCGCGTGTGTTCGATTCACTGGATGAGTTGATCGCGACCGTCGAGGGTAATATCGAGGACATTCGTCACAACTTGGGTGAGCAGGGGGTGGGCATCCGTGATTAGCGATGAGGAAAAAGACCAGGTACGCGCTGCGTCCGATCTGGTTGCCATCGTGCAGGAAACGGTTGAGCTCAAGCCCCGCGGCCATGAGTTTTGGGGTTGCTGCCCCTTCCATGGCGAAAAGACCCCGTCGTTTCACATTATCCCTGCCACGCAGGTGTGGCACTGCTTTGGCTGTGGCGAGGGCGGCGACGTCTTCACCTACATCATGAAGCGCGAGAACCTGAGCTTTCCCGAGTCGATTCGCTACCTGGCCGACCGTGCCGGCATTGAGCTGCACGATACCGGCGCTTATCGCGAGCGCGGCACCAAGCGCGCCCGCATCTACGACCTATGTGCGGAAACCGCCCAGTTCTATCACACCATGCTTATGCGCGGTAAGGACAGCCGTCCGCGCGAGTACTTCGCCAGTCGCGGTATGGGCGGCGATGTCTGCCGCCGCTACTGCCTGGGCTTTGCACCGGGTCGCAATGCGCTGGTGTCGCATCTGTCGCAGGCGGGCTTTACCCCGCAGGAGATGATCGACGCCAATGTGGCCGTGAGCCGTGGTCGCGGGCAGCTTGCCGACCGTTTTTACGACCGCGTGATGTTTCCCATTTTTGACGAGCAG
>USNA01000138.1 GCA_900555955.1 uncultured Collinsella sp.
AAGTTGGGATGCACGTCCTGCCGCACCGGTGGCTACGCCGCCCGCGGTCGACGTCTACGATGAGGACATCCCGTTCTAAGGGTTGTTCACCTATTTTTGAGTGAGAGGCGGCTTCGGTTCGCCGAAGTTGCCAAACGAAAGGTATTTTGACATGGCTAATGATTTTTCTGCACGTCAGCCGCGTCGTAAGTACTGCCAGTTCTGCAAGGAGAACACTGAGTTCATCGACTATAAGGACACTCAGCTTCTCCGTAAGTACATGACCGACCGTGGCAAGATCAAGCCCCGTCGCGTCACTGGCGCTTGCACGCAGCATCAGCATGACATCGCCAACGCCATCAAGCGCGCCCGCGAGATGGCTCTCCTGCCGTACACCGTCCCCGTGGTTTCCTCTCGTGGCAACCGCGACCGCGGCTAAGAAGGGAGACGCATCATGAAGGTTATTCTTCTCGATGAGATCAAGGGCAAGGGCGGCGAGGGTGACGTCGTAGAGGTCGCTCAGGGTTACGCTGAGAACTTCCTGTTCCCCAAGAAGCTCGCTGTTGCCGCCACCAAGGGCAACCTCAAGCAGCTTGACGAGCGTCGCAACAACATCGCCAAGCGCGAGGCCGTCCGTCTGGCTACCGCCAACGAGACCAAGGCTGCCTTCGAGGGCAAGACGGTCACCGTTGACGTCAAGGTCGGCGACGAGGGCATCCTCTTTGGCTCCGTTACCGCCGCTATGATCGCTGACGCCATCAAGGCTCAGCTCGGTATGGACATCGACCGCAAGCGCGTCGAGCTCGGTAAGCCCATCAAGGTTGCCGGTGCCCACACCGTTGCCATCTCGCTGTACCGCGAGATCAAGGCCGAGGTTGTCGTTCTCGTCGGCGTTACCGCCGAGGAGCTCGCTGCCGAGGCTGAGGTCGAGGAGGCCGCTGAGGTCGCCGAGGCCGAGACCGCCGAGGTCGAGACTGAGGCTGCTGCCGAGTAGCATTTGCTGCAACGCAACAATCTTGTTCTAAGAAGGGCGCTCTGGGAAACCAGGGCGCCCTTTTGTTTTTTGCGCTGAGTGAGTGTCATGGTGAACGTTGCGTCGAAGCCTTATATACAGAACCGTTCATCCGTTTGGTTCGGTGATGATTGGCGGCGCGCGGCGCGTTTTGGGACCGTGGCTGATACTATGGATGCTCGCAAGCGATATGAATGAGGATGCTCATGGCATATGACGATAGGGAGACCGGGCTGACGGTTGAGGACCGCGGCTCAAAGTTGGGTCTTCCCCAAAACCAAGATGCAGAGGCCAATGTACTGGCCGCTATGCTGCTATCGCCCGAGGTGGTCGAAGAGGCCCAGGTCGAGCTGCAGCCCGATGACTTCTACCGGCCCATTCATAAGACCATCTATACCGCGATGGTCGATATGTACAACAGCCGCATTCCCATCGACTCCATCTCGCTGATCGATTATCTGCGAAGCATCAACAAGCTCGATGCCGTGGGCGGCGAAGCGTATATTTTGGAGTTGATGGGTCAGACCCTGTCGCTCGTCAACTGGCAGCACCATGCCGCCATCGTTCGCCGCGATTCGATGCTGCGTGAGCTGATCGGCGCCACCAACGAGATCAACGCGCTGGCATATAACGCCCCCACCGACACCAAAGAGGTTGTCGAGCTGGCCGAGAGCAAGCTACTCAAGGTCACGGCACGCGAGGTCAAGTCGAGCTACAAGACGCTGACCGAGTTTATGGTCGAGGCCTATAACGAGGCCGAGGAAGTGTGCCAGGCCGGTGGCCAGGCTGCGGGCGTGCCCACGGGCTTCCCGTCGCTCGACCGCATGCTCATGGGCTTCCGCGAGGGCCAGCTCATCATCATCGGCGCCCGTCCTGCTGTAGGTAAGACGTCGTTCGCTCTGAACCTGGCACTTAACGCTGCCGCTGCTGGTTATACCGTCGGCTTCTTCTCGCTGGAGATGTCGGGCAAGGAAATTGCCCAGCGTCTGATTTGCGCCTATGCCATGATCTCGATCAGTGACTTCCGCATGGGCCGCATTAGCCCCGAGCAGTGGGCCAATATCAACGAGGCCACGCAGACCTTATCCAAGCTGGATATTCTGATTGACGATACGCCCGGCACCACAGTGACCGAGATTCGCGCTAAGAGCCGCCGTATGCTCCATAACAAGGAGAAAGCCATCATCATCCTGGACTACCTGCAGCTGGTGAGTCCTCCGCCGGGACGCCGCTCCGAGAGCCGTACCGTCGAGGTTTCGGAGATGTCGCGTGGTCTGAAGATCATGGCCAAGGAGCTCAAGATCCCGCTCATCGCGCTGTCGCAGCTTTCGCGTCAGGTTGAATCCCGTACCGGCAAGCGCCCGCAGCTTTCCGACCTTCGTGAATCGGGCTCCATCGAGCAGGACGCCGATATCGTTATGTTCTTGGACCGCTCCGCCGACGAGGCCGAGGCCTCGCGCGACGATCGACCCGACGAGGGCGTCACGCGTATCGTCGTGGCCAAGAACCGTTCGGGCCCGATCGGCGACGTCGACCTGATGTTCCTGCCGGCATCGACCAAGTTCTATGAGCTTGATGGGGCACATGCCGAGGAGTAGGACAGGCGCCCGTTGCACGGGTATACTGGGAATGTTTTGTGCTTCTGCGTGCCGGCGTGGCGCGTAGACAGTCCATGAATGTAAGGAGTAAACATGCCGTCAACCGTTTTGGTCGGTGCCCAGTGGGGCGATGAGGGCAAGGGTAAGATTTGCGACCTGGTCGCCGGCGACTTCGATGCCGTCGTACGCTACTCGGGTGGCAACAACGCCGGTCACACCATCGTCGTCAACGGCAAGAAGTACGGCCTGCACCAGGTGCCCTCCGGCATCATGTATTCCGACCACGTGTCGGTGATCGGTAACGGCTGCGTCGTCAACCCCAAGGTTGTCCTTGAGGAGATCGACATGTTCGAGGCCGACGGCATCACCACCAAGAATCTCAAGATTAGCGGCAACGCGCATGTCATCATGCCGTACCACATCGATCTGGATGGCGCCTTTGAGCAGAAGCTCGGCAAGAAGAACATCGGTACCACCAAGCGTGGCATCGGTCCGTGCTATCAGGACAAGATGGCCCGCATTGGCCTGCGCATGCAGGACATGCTGGACGAGGCGCTGTTCCGCGACAAGCTGGAGACCGCTCTCGCCCGCGTGAACCCCGAGCTCGAGCTCATCTACAACCTGCCCACCTACACCGTGGACCAGATTTGCGACGAGTACCTGCCGATGGCCGAGCGCCTGCGTCCCTACATCACCGAGACGAGTCTGCTGCTCAACAACATGATCGACGAGGGCAAGGACCTGCTGTTTGAGGGCGCCCAGGCGACGCTGCTCGACATCGACCACGGCACCTATCCGTACGTGACGTCTTCCAACTGCACCGCCGGCGGCGCCATTACCGGTTCCGGCGTCGGCATGAAGAACGTCGACCGCGTGCTGGGCGTCATGAAGGCCTATATCACCCGCGTCGGTTCGGGTCCCATGCCCACCGAGCTTTCCTATGAGTCCGAGGCCGGTCACACGCTGACCGAGGAGGGCTGTGAGTACGGCGTGACCACCGGTCGCCGTCGTCGCTGCGGCTGGTTTGACGGCCCTATCGCCAACTACGCTTCGCGCGTCAACGGCCTCACCGACATCGCCATGACCAAGCTCGACGTGCTTTCGGCCTTCGACACCATCAAAGTGTGCGTGGCCTACGACGTCGATGGCGAGCGTTACACGAGCGTGCCCGAACACCAGGTGCGCTTTGAGCATGCCAAGCCCATCTACGAGGAGCTCCCTGGCTGGAAGTGCGATATCACCGGTTGCCGCAGCTTTGACGAGCTGCCGCAGGAGGCTCAGGACTACGTGGCGTTTATCGAGGATCTGGCACACACCCGCGTGACGTTCATTGGCGTCGGCGCTGGTCGCGAGCAGATCATCAACCGATTCTGGAAGTAATCGGGACTATTTGGTTATTGCGATATACCCCTTTGCAGCCCGGACGGGCGGCCGAGGGGTATATTTGCTTACAAAGGGCTCGCGCGGAGCGGGCCGTTCATCCATAGAGGAGGCACCCTTGAAGGCGGACACTCAAACCATCGACATCCTGTTGTTGGGCAGCGGCGGCCGTGAGCATGCTTTGGCAGCTAAGCTCGCAGCATCACCGCGCGCCGGCAAGCTCTACATCGCGCCGGGCAACGGCGGCACCGCGAGCTGCGGCGAGAACGTTGTTCTCGACGACTGTGATCCTGCGGCTGTGGCGGCGTTTGCGCAGAGCCACGGATGCGGACTCG
>USNA01000139.1 GCA_900555955.1 uncultured Collinsella sp.
CCTTATGGCTGCGCTTGGGGCCCCTTGGCGCTGGGGAGCCGCACGAACAGGCAGCCTGCCCCACAACCGAGCTCGATCTCAGGCTCGGACGAGCCCTGTAGCCCGCCAGCCCCTCCGCGGGCAACAATCCTATTCCACAACACAACCAACAGAAAGGAGTCCTCATGGACACCAATCATTCCCCCATCATCAGTCCCCTCACCATGCGTGAATCCGCCCGAGGTATCACGCTCACCAGCATTTACGATGAGATGCTCGCCCGTCGCGAGCTCTCCGTCATGGGAAACATCGAAACCCCGATGGCCCACGACCTATGCCAGCAGATCCGCCTGCTCGATGCCACCGACCCCAGCCGCCCCATCACCATATTTGTCGCCAGCGCCGGCGGAAGCGTGCGATCGGGCCTTGCGATCTATGACGCCATGCGCCTCGCATCGTGCCCCATCCGCACCGTCTGCCTGGAATTCGCCGCGTCCATGGGCGCCGTGATCTTTATGGGCGGCGACGATCGCCGTATGGCGCCCCATGCAGAGCTCATGATTCACGACCCGCTGATCCCCCAGGGGGCAGGCGGCTCGGCACTTGCGCTGCAGGAAACCAGCCGGCGCCCCATGCAGACCCGCAACATCCTCACGCAAATCCTCTCGGACCGCAGCGGCCTCACGCCCAAGCGCATCCAGTCCCTCACTGCAAAAGACACCTACCTTTCGGCCGAGCGCGCCGTCGAGCTCGGCTTTGCCCACGAAATCCTCTCGGCCACCAAGGAGGTCGCCCATGTCTAACCTCGCCAGCCGCCTCGCCGCATCTGAGTCCGCATCGTCCACCATCCTCGCCAAGGATCGAACGCTTTCCTGCGACACCCGCCAAACGGGACTCAACAACAATGCACTTGTGATCGGCCCCTCGGGAGCCGGCAAGACCCGAAACGTCCTCAAGCCCAACCTGCTGCAAATGAACGCAAGCTACATCGTGCTCGACACCAAAGGCACGCTCTGTCGCGAAGTGGGACCCGTGCTGGCAGCCCACGGTTACCGCGTGCAATGTCTCAACTTCGCCGACCTCAACACCGTCCCGGCCCTTGCGCCCGGCATCGAGCGCTGCGGCTACAACCCCCTGAGGCACATTCGCCGCAAGGCGGACGGCAGGCCCAACCAGCAGGACATCCTCTCGGTGGCAAAGGCCATCTGCCCCATCGAGGACAACAACCAGCCTTTTTGGGATCATGCGGCGGCAAACCTGCTGTCGTGTCTTATCGCCTACGTCACCGAACAGCTACCCGCCGACGAGCAGACGATCAGCTCGGTCATCAAGCTGATCGAGCACCTGCAGGACGGTGCCACGGGTCGATTGTTTGACGACCTGATCACGACCGACCCCCAAAGCTATGCCCTCTCGCTATGGCGGCGCTACGCCATTACGCAAAATGCCGAGCGCATGCACGCGAGCATCGTCGGCATCCTTGCCGAAAAGGTCATGTGCCTGGGATTCGACGGTGCGGCACAGCTCTATCGTGAGTACCATCAGGTGGACTTCGCTTCCATGGGACACACCCCCTGCGCCCTGTTTGTAACCGTGAGCGATATCGACCGCAATCTCGATCCGCTGACCGGCCTCTTTATTACGCAGGCGTTTATGGGCCTCATTCGCGAGGCCGATAGACAGCCCGACGGCAGCCTGCCCGTTCCCGTGCGCTTTATGCTCGATGACTTCGCAAATCTGCAGATCCCCCAGATCGACAACGTGCTCTCGATTATCCGAAGCCGCAACATCTGGGCAACGCTGCTGCTGCAGTCGACCAACCAGCTCGATGCGCTCTATGGCGAGGCACGCGCACGCTCCATCATGGGCAACTGCGACACGCATCTGGTGCTGGCGTTCCAGGATCCCGAGAGTGCCCGGGCGTTTTCCGACCGCGCCGACGCGCCCCCCAGCACGCTCATGGCGACACCGATCGATCGCTCGTGGCTCTTTGTACGCGGTCGCACTCCCGAACAGGTCGAGCGCTTTAGGCTCGAAGACCATCCGCTCTACGGGGAGCTGCCCGAGGCGCAGCGAGGCCATGCGGAAGCCGAGATCTAGGCGCAGGGTTCTCGCAGCGCGCAGCGCCCCGGCGATGTTCCACAAAGGCCGTGCGCCCCGGGACCACGGCAAAGCAAAGGGGCCCGCATCCGATAGGATACGGGCCCCTGACTATAAGGCGCGATGCGTTAACAGCAGCGACTACTTGCGGTGAGCGCGGTAGAACTCGATGAGCGCCTGGGTCGAAGCGTCCTGCTCGGCCTTGGCGGCGTCGTCGTGGAAGGCCGGGGTGATCTGCTTGGCAAGCTGCTTGCCGAGCTCGGCGGCGCCCCGGTCGGACGAGTCGACGTTCCTGGGCACTGGTCGTAGGAGTCGATGCCCCAGACCGTGCCCTCGACAAACGTGATGTGCTCGTACAGGGCGATAAGCTCGCCGAGCGCGAACGGGGTCAACGTGTCGCCGAAGATCGAGGTCGTCGGACGGTTGCCCTCAAAGCAGCGGGCCGGGACGATCTGCTCGGGCGTGCCCTCGGCGCGCACCTCATCGGCCGTCTTACCAAAAGCGAGCGCCTTGGTCTGGGCCAGGAAGTTGCCCAGGAACAGCTCGTGGACATCCTGGCCGCTGTCGGTTGCGGGGTTGGCAGTGTTGGCGAAGGCGATGAAATCGGCCGGGACCACCACGGTGCCCTGGTGCAGCAGCTGGTAGAAGGCGTGCTGACCGTTGGTGCCGGGCTCGCCCCAGAAGATCTCACCGGTGTCGGAGGTCACAGCGCTGCCGTCCCAGCGGACATGCTTGCCGTTGGACTCCATGGTGAGCTGCTGCAGGTAGGCCGGGAAACGGTGCAGGTACTGGCAGTACGGAAGCACGGCGTGGCTCTTGGAACCGAAGAAGTTGACGTACCAGACGTTGAACAGGCCCATCAGCGCGACGGCATTGTTCTCGAGCGGCGTGTTGCAGAAGTACTCGTCGATGGCGTGGAAGCCCTCGAGGAACTGCTGGAAGCGCTCGGGGCCAAGCACGACGATCAGCGACAGGCCCACGGCGGAGTCGACGGAGTAGCGGCCGCCGACCCAGTTCCAGAAACCGAAGGCGTTGGCGGGGTCGATACCGAAGGCCTCAACCTTCTCGAGTGCGGTGGAGACGGCGACGAAGTGCTTTGCCACGGCCTCGGCGTTCTGCTCATCGGAGCCGTCGATGGCGCCCTGAGCCTTGAGCTGCTCGAGCATCCAGGTCTTGACCTCGCGGGCGTTGGTGAGGGTCTCGAGCGTGGTGAAGGTCTTGGAGACAATGATCACGAGCGTGGTCTCGGGATCCAAACCCTTGAGCTTCTCGGCCTGGTCGTTGGGATCGATGTTGGAGATATAGCGGCAATCAATACCGGCGTCGGCATAGGGACGCAGGGCCTCGTAAGCCATGACCGGGCCCAGGTCGGAGCCGCCGATGCCGATGGACACCAGATGCTCGATCTTCTTGCCGGTAACGCCCTTCCACTCACCGGAGCGCACGCGCTCGGCGAAGGCATACATGCGGTCGAGGACCTCGTGCACGTCGGCGACGACGTCCTGGCCGTCGACGATGAGCTGGCCCTTCTCGCTTGCCGGGCGGCGCAGCGCGGTGTGCAGGACGGCGCGGTCCTCGGTGGTGTTGATGTGCTCGCCGGAGAACATGGCGTCGCGGCGCTCCTCGAGCTTCACCTCGCGGGCAAGATCGCACAGCAGCTTGACGGTCTCATCGGTCACCAGGTTCTTCGACAGATCGAAGTGCAGGTCACCGGCGTCAAAGCTCAGCTTGTTCACGCGCTCGGCGTCAGCAGCGAACCAGGCCTTGAGGTCGATACCTTCGGCCTCGAGCTTCTCCTGATGAGCCTCGAGCGCCTTCCAAGCGGCAGTCGACGTAGCATCGATAGGTGCGGCAACAGTTGCCATAAAGTCCTCCTCAGCATACGGGCGCACGCCTCCATGCGCCCGGACATTCAGATGCCACTATTCTAGCGCAGGTCAAGACTACAATCAGCGAGCGTTGCCAATCGGCCCCCAAACGGCAACCGATCAAAAAGAGACAGGCTTATTTTGGCAGGTCAAACGCTTTACCAACCAAAAATAACCCATCCCTTTATGGCAAATATTAGGCCACGGCGCAGACGCTACCGAGCAACTCACGCAGAGGAGACCCGATGCCCTCCAGCAGTTCGGGCGCGATAATGGCAAAAACGGGAACCTCGCCGGTGCCCACGACAGCAGGCACCTTGCCCTC
>USNA01000140.1 GCA_900555955.1 uncultured Collinsella sp.
ATCGGCAAGCCCTCCACCGCGCCCTCGCACCGGCGGCCAGCGGCAACCGTGTCGTCGCCCTTGGCGGCGAGCGCGCGGTCGATCAGCTTTCCGGCGGCCTCGACGGACAGGGCCTTGGAAACACCGACGGAAACCATGGGCTTACCGGCGAAACGCTCAGCCTGGACATCCTTATCGGCTGCGACGACGACGGCCTTGGCACCGGCGATCTCGCTCTTGGTGAACTCGTTCTCGACACCGACCTGGCCATGAGTCTCGACCTTAATGGTCAGACCTCGCTCGGCAGCAGCCTTCTCCAGCGCCTCCTTCGCCATGAAGGTGTGCGCAATGCCGGTCGGGCAACCGGTCGCGGCGATGATGTCAAACTTAGCCATGTGTCCCTCCTTCTTGAGTACAGCGCCCGCGGGCGCTCCCCTACACGCGCTTCGATGCGCGTTTTTCCACAACTGAAAGATACCAACCTACCGTCCGCGTGAGAAGAGACAAGGCGCAATTCTCCGGTGAAAGGTTCTTTCATAACCGTAAACAGCAAGTGAAAGTTTACCATCAACACTTGAAACGGCAAGGTGTATCTTGTAATTGAAAATGCCCGTATACTATGGCATTGCAAATCAAGCTAGATTTTCATGCCAACCAGGAGCCATCCATGACCGATAGTAGCAAGAGCGCACTTTCCCTCATTAGTACCCATCAGGGATACAGCGAGTCCGAGCAGCGCATTGTCGACTATATATTGGAGCACCAGTCCGAAGCGCCACGCCTCACGGCCGCTCAGCTCTCGCGCGCTGCCTCCACGTCCGAGGCGACCGTTTCGCGTTTCTGCCGCAAGCTGGGCTTTGGCAGCTTCCGCAGCTTTCAGTTTTCGTTGGCGAGGGATTTGGAAAGCCAGCGCAACGAGGGTCTGACCGACGAGGTCTCGCTCGATAATATGGAGCAGAGCCTAAAAAATATCCTCGCCGCCAAGGTGAGTGAGCTTAATGCGACCATCGACGGCATAGATCACGACACGTTGGCCGCAGTTGTACACGCGCTTAAGAATGCCGGCGTTATTGAGTTCGCCGCCGTGGGCAATACGAACGCGGTCGCGCTCGATGCGACGTTTAAGTTTTCGCAGCTGGGCCTGCGCTGCATGGCGAGCACCATTAGCGAGACATCAATCGGCTTTGCGCTCACGTTACGCCCGGGTGACGTCATCGTGCTAATCTCAAACTCTGGCAAATCGCGCCGACTGAATCGCATGGCAAAGGCGGCTCGCAACTGCGGCGCAACCGTAGTCGTCATCAGCAGCGATAGCAAGTCTCCACTTGCGCGCCTCGCCGACTACACCTTTAATACCGTCAATCACGAAGCGCTGCTGACAACGGGTGACTTCGCGTTCTCCAAGATGAGCGCCACGATGATCATAGAGGTCGTCTACAACTTCCTGCTGCCCGAAATCGAGGACGCCCGAGAGCACATCAGCTACTATGAGGAACTCATCCAACCGGATAAGGTCGTGGAGTAAAACGCGAAGTGGGACAAAAAATTCAGTCTATTTTGTCCCACCAACACCGCTGATACGACCTAACCTCGAGCTTCTTCCAGCATCTGCTTGGCGTGCGCAAGGCTTGCCTCGGACTGATCGCCGCTCAACATGCGGGCAATCTCGGCGATACGCGCTTCACCGGTTACCTCGTCCAAATGCGTCTGGGGAACATCGCCCGGTTCCTTGCTGACGACATAATGCTTGTCAGCCATGACGGCGACCTGCGCCAAGTGGGTTACGACAATCACCTGATGCGTAGCGGCGAGATCTGCCAGCACGCCCGCAAGCGCACGCGCCGTGGAGCCACCGACACCAGCATCGACCTCGTCAAACACCAGCGTATCAACACCGTCCGCGTTACCGAGGACAACCTTACTTGCCAGCATGACGCGACTGAGCTCGCCGCCCGACGCAATTCGACGCAGGGGACGCGGCGTCAAACCAGCACCGCTGCGGTATAGCAGCTCGTAGCTCGAAGGACCAACGGGCGTCCACTCAGCACGGGGAAGATCGCGCGACTCCCAGACGAGCTCGGCGCCGCCCATCTCCAGGCGAGCCATCTGGCGGCCAACCTCGTGACTGAAGCGCGGGGCCGCCGTATTGCGAGCGCGCTTAAGCGCCTTGGCGGCAGCAAACAGTTCGCGCTCCGCCGCGCCAAGCGCTTCACGCGCCTTTTTGATCTGTTCATCGCCATCATCGACCAAGGACATCAGTTCTTGCGAGCGATCGCGCATGGCAAAAACATCGTCCATGGTGGGACCCCACTGACGCAACAGACCCTTGAGGTCGGAATACCGCTCACGCATGCGAGCGAGCTCGCGCGGGTCGAAGGCGACGGCATCGCGATAGGTACGAAGCTCGTTCGCGCAATCCTCAAGGGAGATACAGGCATCCGAAAGTGCATCGGCAATGTCGCCCAGTTTGCGATCGACGGTAGCCATTCGGGAAAGCTCTGCCACAGCACTGTTCACGGCATCGAGCGCTCCCCCTTCAGAGGCAAGCGATGCATGGGCATCGTTAGCGGTGGCAACCAGTACCTCGGCATGTTCGGAGCGCGGCAGCAGTTCCTCGAGTTCCTCATACTCGCCCGGCTTAGGGTCGACCTCGCCGATGCGCTCGAGGGCAAAGCGCGCCTCCTCGACGCGGCTCCCCTGCGCACGCGAGGCCTCTTCGACGCGACGGACCTCCTTAGCGGCCGCGCGCGAGGCTTTAAAGCAAGCACGGTAGTGCTCGAGCGCCTCGAGCGCAGAGCGCCCCGCCCACGCATCGACCATCGCAACGTGATGCGCCGGATCGAGCAAGCGCTGGTGCTCGTGCTGGCCGCACAGATCCATCATCACGCCAACGCGCTCCGAAAGCTCGCGCACACTGGCAATGCGGCCGTCAATCTTCACGCGGCTGCGGCCCTCGGCAGAAAGACTGCGCTGTACGGTAAAGCCTTCCGTGTCGTGTGGACCGTCGAACAGCCGCGCCTCGACGCTGGCAAGCGCCTCACCCTCGCGCACCGTCGACGAATCCGCGCGCTCGCCCAAGATGAGCTTAAGGGCGGAAAGCAGCGCGGTCTTGCCGGCGCCGGTCTCGCCGGTCAGGACAGTCAGGCCGGCACTCGGCACCAGCGTCGCCTCGCGAATGAGTGCAATGTTGGAAACCTGCAGCTCATCAATCATGACGGACTCCGTAGAATACGCGGCTCACCGAGTTATAGAAGCTCTCGGGGCCGTAATCGAGAAGCAGCACATCTCCGGGCCCGCGGCGCACAGCCACGCTCTCAACGGTGCCATCGCAGGTAATAAACTGTCCATCGATAGCGATCGCCGGAACGCTCGGACGGTCATCAGACATAAAGATCTCGACGACATCACTCGGCGAAGTCAGGAAGGCACGGGCCTGAATGGTGTGCGGCGCAATGGGTACGCAGACCATGCCCGTATAGTCGGGGCTCACGATGGGGCCACCCGCACTGAGCGCATACCCCGTAGAACCAGTCGCCGTGGACACGACCACGCCGTCGCCACGCAGTCGGTCGATATGGTGGCCCGACACCGTGATGTCGAACTCGACCATATCGGACAGCGGACCTCGAGTAAGCGCCATGTCGTTGAGGGCGAAGGTGCGCACGTCATCCTTCGTACCGTCTTCGCGCACGGACACGATATCCGCGGCGATGGTGGCGCGACGGCTCACGTGCAGCTCGCCGGACAGGGCGTCGCTCACGACCTGCAGAATGTCGCGTTCCTCGGGGCTCGCAGCAGTTAAAAAGCCCAGGTGACCATAGGAAAGACCGAGGATAGGAATCTCGCGATGGTTGAGAATGCGGGCAGCGCGCAGCAGCGTACCATCACCGCCGAGCGTAATGACCAGATCGGAGCCGTCAATATCAGGCGTGCTTTGAATCTTCGATCGCTGGTCGGCAGCCCATGCGACCTCATAGCCCTGACGCGTCAGCCAAAGCTCGAGCATCAGGCCGCTCTCGACCGCCTCTTGCTTGTAGTAATTGGGAACCAGAAAGACCTTCATAGCGTTGCAGCTTTCTCGCTCATAACCGATACCTGGGATTGCAGCTCGTCTTGCGAACGGTCGCCGGGGACTAACCTCGTGCCGTACAGGAAAAACTCAACGTTGCCCTTGGCACCATGAATGGGTGACACGCACACATCGACCGGGAACAGGCCCTTGGCAGCAAAGAGTTCAACCGCCGCAACGAGTGTATC
>USNA01000141.1 GCA_900555955.1 uncultured Collinsella sp.
CATCCACCACCTCATTGTTGCCGGATCGGCGCAGTATCCTGGTGCCGCCATTATGGCTGCTAAGTCCGCTGCCCGCGCAGGTGCCGGCTATGTGGCGGTCGCGACTCCGGATGCATGTGCCAACCTTATCCGCATGGCGCTCCCCTCGATTCCGGTCTTTGCTATTCCATCTGATTCCCGCGGTTCTTTTGGTGCCGCTGCGCGCATGACGGTATGTGAGATTGCCAAGAAATACAGCTGTGTGCTGTGTGGTCCCGGCATGACGACGTCTGCCGGTGCTATGCAGGTGGTTTCGGGCCTGCTCGAGCTCGACGTGCCGCTTATCTTGGACGCTGATGCTCTCAACTGCCTTGCCAAGATTGCAATCGACGGCATCGATAGCAATCCTGAGATGTATCGTCGCGAGCAGCCGCTCGTCATGACGCCGCATTATCGCGAGCTTTCGCGTCTCGTTGCCGGCGATGAGGTCAATGACCTTGGCACCGCGATTGCTGCTGCGCAAAAGGTTGTCTGGGCTGCCGGTTCCGATAACCTCGTTGTTATCGCTAAGGGTCCGACGACGGCCATTTGCGGTGTTGAACGCGTGCTGCTGCCGCTCTCGGGCCCGGCGTCGTTGGCGACCGCTGGTTCGGGTGACGTCCTTGCGGGCATTCTGGCCGGCACACTTGCCACCATGCGCGACGAGATGGACCGCTGGGAGCTGCTGTACTCGTATGCCGTCGCGCTTCATAGCTATGCCGGTTTTGCCGCGGCGACGGAGTTTGGCGAGAAGAGCGTTATCGCGACCGATCTTATCGACTTGATCGGTCCCGCCATGGAGTTGGCGGCAAAGGATGCGCTCGATGATCTGGGAATCACGGACGAAGGGTCGGATGACTAATTATGAATAAAGCCGATTTGACGCGTTGGTCCTGGGTCGAGATCGACCGCGGGGCGCTTCGCCGCAACACGAGGGCCTATAAGAATTTGCTGAATCCGCGTCAGCGCCTGTGCTGCGTGGTTAAAGCCGACGCTTATGGTCATGGAGCTGTTGAGTGCGCCAAGATTATGTATTCGGCCGGCGCCGACATGTTTGCCGTGGCGACGGTTAACGAGGGTGTTGAGCTCCGACAGGGCGGGATTACGAAACCCGTCCTTATCCTAAGCGAGCCGCCTATCGAGGCCATTCCGACGTTGCTCGAGTTCGATATCATGCCCTCGGTCTATACGTCCGACTTTGCTCTTGCGTATGGCGAATGTGCCGTCGCGGCGGGCAAGGTGGGCAAGTATCATCTCGCCATCGAGACGGGCATGAACCGCATCGGCGTACATTACACGCAGGTGCTCGACTTTGTCCGCGGTATTGATTTCCATCGCGGTATTCAGTGCGACGGCGTATTTACGCACTTCGCCACGGCCGATGAACCTTCGGGCTGGGACTACAAGCTGCAGTGCCAGCGCTTTACCGAGGCCGTTCAGGCCATTAAGGATGCGGGTTTTGAGTGCGGTATCGTGCATTGCGCCAACACGCCGTCCTCGATGCTCGACCCCTCGATGCATTTTGATATGATTCGCGCCGGCGTTGGCTTGTATGGCATGCAGCCGTGCGAGCTGAGTAGCCGTGTGATGCAGCTCGATCCCGTTATGAGCGTTCATGCGCGCGTGACGCGCGTGGCGCACCCCGCGATGGGCGAGGGCGTGGGCTACGGTTTTACCTACCGCGTACCGCGTACGCGCGTTCAGATCTGCACGCTGCCGATCGGTTATGCCGACGGCCTATCGCGTACGCTTTCCAATCGTATGGATGTGCTGTATCGCGGCGAGCGCGTGCGTCAGGTTGGCAATATCTGCATGGATCAGTTTATGGTCGCCATTCAGTCCAACCCGGCACACGAGATTCCCGAGGCCGAGTATGGTGACGAGATGATTATTGTCGGCCGCGATGGCGATGCCGAGATCACTATGGACGAGATGGCCCGACTGCGCGGAACGATTAACTACGAGGTCGCCTGCGGCTTTGGCATGCGTCTCGACAAGGTCTACGTGTAGGAGCCGCTATGGGCGTCATGCACATCCCCGGCCATACCCATCAGGCGCCACGTGAGGTCGCACTCGAGGAGATTGAGGCTGTTTTAGGCGACTGCCATCTCTGCCAGCTCTATCAGTCGCGCCATAACATCGTGTTTGGCGTGGGAAACCCCCACGCTCGCGTCATGTTTGTTGGTGAAGCACCGGGTCGCAACGAGGATTTGCAGGGCGAACCCTTTGTGGGGGCGGCGGGTGAAGACCTCAACGGCATTTTGTCCCTGGCAGGTCTTAAGCGCGAGGACGTCTATATCGCCAACGTGCTTAAGTGTCGCCCGCCGGGAAACCGCAATCCGCGTCCCGAGGAAGTGCTGGCTTGCTCACCGTTTTTGCGCGAGCAGATTCGAAGCATCTGGCCCGATATCATCGTGACGCTCGGTAACCCCGCAACGCACTTTGTGCTCAAGACCGAGATCGGCATTACCAAGCTGCGCGGCAGGTTCCATCAGATGGGCCACTTTGTGGTGATGCCGACGTTTCATCCTGCGGCGGCGCTGCGCAATCCGGCGTGGCAGGAGTTGCTGGAGGAAGACTTTAAGATGCTGGGCGACTATCTGGAGCGGCACCCCGCGCCGGAGACCGCCTCGGAATAATAATAAGGAGCGTATATGTCCCTGGAGCGCCTGGGGGTAGGTACCTATAGAACGGCCCGTACTGCCGATACGGAGCATTTTGGCGAGCTGGTCGCACCGTGTCTAGAAGATGGCGATGTGCTGATCTTGACCGGCGGCCTCGGGGTGGGCAAAACCCACTTTACCAAGGGCGTTTCGCGCGCTCTGGGCGATGAGCATATGGTCACAAGCCCTACGTTCGCACTCATGGCCGTTCATGACCAAGGGCGTATTCCGCTGTTCCATTTTGATCTGTACCGCCTGGAGCATGCCTACGAGCTTGAGGATACGGGCATTTTTGACGTGCTGGGCTATGAGGGTGTTTGCCTGCTGGAATGGGGCGAGCAGTTTCAGGATGAACTGACAGATGAGTATCTTTCGGTGACGCTTAAGCGCGATGAGGACGACAGCGACGTGCGAACGATAACGCTCGAGGCACACGGCGAGCGCGCGATTGAGCTTTCCCATTTGATAGATAAGGCTGTACAAGATGAGCTTGCATAACGACAACGCGCTGGTGGTGGCGCTCGACACATCGACCGACATGCTTGCCTGCGCGGCAAGCTGGATTGACGTGCAGACAGGCGAGGCAAAGCTGGTAAGTGGGGACCATCTGTGTCGCCGCCATGCCAACGTGGAGCTCGTGAATACTGTTGATGACCTACTGAAGCAGGCCGGCCTGGATCGCAGCGATGTCGGCTGTTATGTGGTCGGTCGCGGTCCCGGCTCGTTTACGGGCGTGCGTATCGGCATCTCCACCGCAAAGGGTCTGGCACACGGTGCCAATGTGCCGTTGCTGGGCGTGTCGACGCTCGATGCTTGCGCCTGGACGGCATGGAAGGCCGGCGTGCGCGGCAAGCTTGGTGTTCTTGCCGATGCCATGCGCGGCGAGGTGTACCCGGCGCTCTATGTGCTGGGGGATGAGGGCCCCGAGCGTCTGTTTGAGCGCGAGCGCGTGGTCAAGGCCGCCGTGGCGCTTGATGAGTGGCGCCAGACCGCGGACTGGGATCAGGTTCAGCTGACTGGTGACGGTCTCGTGCGTTATGGCAAACTGCTGGGCGAGGATGAGACGGCGCGCTGCGTGGAGCGAGACCTGTGGTGGCCCTCGGGCGAGGGCCTGCTGATGGCGCACGCCGCAGGCGATGGCGATCCGGCTCGCGTCTTGCCGATCTATACGCGCCTTTCGGACGCCGAGGAAAACGAGCGCAAGCGTCTGGGCCTTGCCGAGAGCGCGCAGAGTGAGGTGACAGGTGTTGCCGACGAGCTTGCCGGACGTCATCTGCAATTCCGCCCCATGGGCGCGGCGGATGCCGAGGGCGCGAGCGCACTGGAGACCGCCTGCTTTGAAGGCGCCGGACACGAGGCGTGGACGCCGGGCATGTTCCTGTCCGAGCTGGGCGAGGACGTTGCCGCGCCACGTAGCTGGTGGGTGGCGCACGACGACGGCCGTCTGCTGGGTCTTGCCGGCGGGATGGGCGGCGACGGGGACGCGCCGGTTGGGCATCCTTG
>USNA01000142.1 GCA_900555955.1 uncultured Collinsella sp.
GCGCTGCCTCCCCCCGGCGGGAGGTGGCCTCCGGCCGCGAACTCACCAAGCTGCACGAGGAGGTCTTGCGCGGGCCCGCTGCCCAACTCGCCGAGGAGCTGCGTGCCCGCGGCGAGGTGAAAGGCGAGATTGCGCTGGTCATCGCGCCGCCGAGTGAGGACGAGGACGCCGGTATCGCGCCGGTTGGCGCAGCGGCAGTAGATCCCGATGAGGCCCTGCGCGAGGATATCCGCGCCGCGCTCGAGGAGGGGGAGCCCGCTTCTGCGGTGGCCAAGCGCCTGTCGCAAAAGTATTCGCGCCGTAAGCGCGATGTCTATGCCATGGTGCTCGATATGCAATAGATGGAGGATATCCAGCCCTTGCGTTAGAATCATCCCCTGTATGTAACGTTTTTTGGAGGACAGACCCCATGGATCAATCCAAGCCTTCGTTTTTTATCACGACGCCTATCTACTACGTCAACGCCGATCCTCACCTGGGCACGGCTTATTCCACCATCATCGCCGATGTTCAGGCCCGTTATCGTCGCTCCGCCGGCTATAACGTCAAGTTCCTGACCGGCATGGACGAGCACGGCGAGAAGGTCGCCGAGGCCGCAGCCAAGCACAACATGACGCCTCAGGAGTGGACCGACAGCCAGGCTCCGCACTTCAAGGAGCTTTGGAGCAAGCTCGAGATTTCCAACGACGACTTCATCCGCACCACCGAGCCGCGCCAGCATCATGCCGTGCAGTACTTGTGGGAGCGCATGAAGGAGTCCGGCTACCTGTATAAGGGCAGCTACGACGGTTGGTATTGCGTGCCTGACGAGACCTACTTCACCGACACGCAGGTCCAGAAGGGGGACGAGGAGTACGGCAGCGTCGGCCAGCATCTGTGCCCCGACTGCCATCGTCCGCTCGAGCGCGTGCAGGAGGAGTCCTACTTCTTTAAGCTTTCCGCTTTCCAGGACAAGCTGCTCAAGCTCTATGACGAGCACCCCGACTTTGTCGAGCCCGCGTTTCGTATGAACGAGGTGCGCAGCTTTGTTGAGGGCGGCCTCAACGACCTTTCTGTGAGCCGCACGAGCTTTGACTGGGGCATTCAGGTTCCGTTTGACGAGGGTCACGTGACCTACGTGTGGTTCGACGCGCTGCTCAACTATATGACGGCGTCGATACCGACGAGGCCCGTGCCGAGCTGGCCTATCGCTGGCCCGCGCAGTTCCACATTGTGGGCAAGGACATCATTCGCTTCCACTGCGTCATTTGGCCGGCCATGCTCATGGCCATTGGCGAGGCCCTGCCCGAGCACGTCTTTGCCCACGGCTTCCTGACCGTGCGCAATGCCGAGACCGGTAAGGCCGAGAAGATGTCCAAGAGCCGTGGCAACGCCATCGCCCCGCAGGATGTCATCGATATGCTGGGCGTCGAGGGCTATCGCTATTACTTTATGACCGACGTGGTGCCCGGCACCGACGGCGCCATTAGCTTCGACCGCATGGAGCAGGTCTACAACGCCGATTTGGCCAACAGCTGGGGCAACCTCATTTCGCGCTCGCTCAACATGAGCGCAAAGTACTTTGACGGCTGCGCCCCGGCTAAACCGGCGTCTGCCGACGCGTTCGACAACCCGCTGGCAAAGATCGCCGATGGCCTGGTCGAGCGCTACATGGCCAAGATGGACGTGTTCGATTACGGCGGAGCCAAGGACGAGGTCATGGAGCTCATCCACGCCGCTAACCACTACATCGAGGACTCCGAGCCTTGGGCGCTTGCCAAGGACGAGGCTAAGGCCGACGAGCTGGCATTTGTGATCTACAACCTGCTCGAGGCCATCCGCATCGCCGCTCACCTGCTGATGCCGCTCATGCCCCAGACTTCTGCCGAGGCCCTGCGCCGCCTGTCGTGCGAGGACGAGGCCACGAGCGACGACCTCAAGGGCATTTGCGCTTGGGGCCTGCTTGCCGGTGGTCAGCCCGTCGAGAAGGGCGATCCGCTGTTCCCGCGTTTGGGCTAAGACGCCGCGCGAGCGCCTTATCGGCAATTTGCTGTTTAGATACAAGGGCATGGCCGCAACGGTCCATGCCCTTTTGTTTCAAGACGCCGCCAGCATGTTAAGGAGGCAACCATGACAACTTCGCCTTTGGCAAACCCCACGGCAACCAGGGAGCTGCTGGAGGAGTTTGGCCTTGCGACCAAGCATCGCTTGGGCCAGAACTTCCTAATCGACAACCATGTGATCGAGCGTATTTGCGAGCTTGCCGAGCTTGCGGGTGATGAGCGTGTGCTCGAGGTCGGACCGGGCGTCGGTACGCTTACCCTCGCACTGCTGCAGGAGGCATCGTGCGTTACGTCGATCGAGGCCGATCCCGAGCTCGAGCCGGTGCTCGATGCCCATGCCACCGACTATGCCAACTTCCGTTTTATCATGGGCGACGCGCTCAAGGTGACGCCGGAACAGATCGAGCAGGCTGCTGGTGGCGAGCCCACGGTGTTTGTCGCGAACCTGCCCTATAACGTGGCAGCGACGATCATCTTGCAGTTCTTCCAGACGATGCCCGCGCTCAAGCGCGCCGTCGTCATGGTTCAAAAGGAGGTTGCCGATCGCATTGCCGCAGTGCCGGGTAACAAGACCTATGGCGGCTATACGGCAAAGCTCGGCCTGTATGCGCAGGTTACGGGTCGCTTTGAGGTGCCGCCGCGTTGCTTTATGCCGGCGCCGCATGTGGACTCCGCCGTCGTGCGTATCGACCGTGTTGACGGCGTGGTGCCCGAAGGACTCGATCGCGAGTTCGTGGCCCGCGTGATTGACGCCGCATTTGCTCAGCGTCGCAAGACCATCCGTAATTCCATGAGCGCCAACGGCTTTGCCAAGGACGTGCTCGATGCTGCCTTTGAGACTTGCGGCATCGCGCCCACGTCGCGTGCCGAGGCGCTTGACGTTGCGGACTTTGTCCGTTTGGCCCAGGAGCTATCCCATGACGCTTAATGCCGAACACGTGACGTTTACCAAGAAAAAGAAAACGGTCGTCTGTCCGGAGCCGCTGGCACCACTCGCCGATACCCACGCGCATCTGCTCTCATTTTGGGGCAAAGAAGTGCCCGAGACGCTCGTGCGCGCTAAAGCCGCAGGCATTGATCTGTTGGTGACGGTCTTCGATCCCATTGCCGACAAACGAAGCGTGACGGACTATAGCGACTGGCTGACGCACGAGATTTTGCCGATGCAGGATATTCCACAGATCAAGTATCTTGCCGGCGTGCATCCGTATGGAGCACCGGACTATACCGATGATATTCATGCCCAGGTCGTGGCTGCGCTCGACGATCCGCTGTGTGCTGGCATCGGCGAAATTGGTCTGGACTACCACATGGACTATGACGACGATGTCGCGCCGGCGCCTCATGACGTGCAGATTGACTGCATGGCACGTCAGCTTGAACTTGCTGTGCGTCGCAACGTGCCGGTGGAGCTGCATCTGCGCCACGAGGACACCGACCAAGAGCGCACTTCGCACACGGACGCCTACAACGTGCTTCGTGAGGTCGGTGTGCCTCAGGCCGGTTGTGTGCTGCACTGCTTTGGCGAGGACCGCGCCACGATGGAGCGCTTTGTGGAGCTGGGCTGCTATATCGCCTATGGTGGTGCGGCTACCTTTAAGCGCAACGACGACGTGCGTGAGGCATTTGCGGCAACCCCACTCGATCGAATTTTGTTCGAGACGGATTGCCCGTATATGGCTCCGGAGCCCATCCGCGGTCTTGAATGCGAGCCCGCAATGATCTCCATTACGGCAAACGCGCTGGTTAACGACCGTGTCGATCGCACAGGTGAGGACGCCGAAACAATCGCGCAAGCCGCTTGGGAAAATGCCTGCAAACTTTTTCAAAAATAGTTCTTGCGTTCGTGGTGGCGCTCCGTTATTCTAATTCCTGCACGCGGGCGTGGCGGAATTGGCAGACGCGTACGGTTCAGGTCCGTATGGGGGCAACCCCATGAAGGTTCAAGTCCTTTCGCCCGCACCATTAAATGAAAGAGCTCCCAGCAATGGGGGCTTTTTTGTTATGGGCCCATCGCAGGGACTTGAACCTGTGAAGGAGCGAGCGTAAAGAAAACGCGGAGCGTTTTTAGCGAGCTGGCGAGTCCGCCGACAGGCGGGCGAAGGCGCGGCGGGGGCCGTGGCTCGGCGGCGGGTTAAACTT
>USNA01000143.1 GCA_900555955.1 uncultured Collinsella sp.
ATCAATTTGGCGGCTCTGCGCCTATATATATGAGGAGTATCCACTATGTTCAATGCTATCGCACATGCGTTGCTTGCCCTCGCGCCCGAGTTCGATGCTGCAAAGGTCGAGGACGTTCCTATGAGCCTGAAGACCTGGATCGATGGTTCGCAGGGCAACATCCGGAGGGAGACGTTGGGCGCCAAGTGCATGGTGCGTCACTTCTTTGCAAATTAGCGACATGGCCCCGAACGCGGTGGGGAATGTGTAAAACTAGCGGTTGAAAAATCGCTTTAGCGCCATGGCGCATTGCATTGGGCGCTTGGTTTGGTATTTGATGAAAGGGGACGGTTCCATGGCTCTTTGGGGCGGTCGTTTTGAGGCGGGCGTGGCCGAGGTCACGCAGGAGTTTGGCGCGTCGCTGCCGGTCGACAAGCATCTCTATAAGCAGGATATCGCCGGCTCTAAGGCACATGCCAAGATGCTGGCCGCCCAGGGCATCATCAGTGCCGAGGACGAGCAGGCGATTGCCGAGGGCCTGACCGGAATCGAACAGGATATCGATGCCGGCAACTTCACCTTCGACATCAACGACGAGGACATTCATATGTCCATCGAGAGCGAGCTGACGCGCCGCATCGGAGAGGCCGGTAAGCGCCTGCATACTGGGCGTTCGCGCAACGACCAGGTTGCGACCGACACGCGCCTGGGCGTCAAGGCACTGGCCAAGGAGCTCATGGAGGCCAATCTTGAGCTGCGCCACGTGCTGGTGGATGCGGCCAAGAAGTACGACAAGGTGATTCTGCCGGGCTACACGCATATGCAGCACGCTCAGCCCGTGCTGCTGTCGCATCATCTGCTGGCGTATTCCTGGATGTTCGCGCGCGACTTTACACGCCTGAAGGCCGCCTTTGATGCCGCTGACAACTGCCCGCTGGGTGCTGCCGCGCTTGCCGGTACGAGTTATCCGCTCGATCGTCAGATGACGGCTGCCGAACTTGGCTTTGCGGGTGTGATTCCCAACTCGCTCGATGCGGTTTCCGACCGTGATTTCCTCCTCGACTTGCATTACGCCGGCTCCGTCATGGCCATGCACCTGTCGCGTCTTTCCGAGGAGATCGTGCTGTGGTCGAGCTCCGAATTTGGCTTTATCACGCTTTCCGACTCGTACTCCACCGGCTCGTCTATCATGCCGCAGAAGAAGAATCCCGACTTTGCCGAGCTTATCCGCGGCAAGAGCGGCCGAGTCTATGGCAACCTGGTGCAGCTACTGGTAACCATGAAGGGCCTGCCGCTTGCTTATAACAAGGACCTGCAGGAGGACAAGGAGGGCGCGCTCGATACCGCTCACACGCTCATGCAGTGCCTGTCGGTTATGGCCGGAATGATTTCGACTTGGACCGTCAACGAGGATGCCATGGCGCGCGAGTGCGGCGTGGGACACCTTGCCGGCACTGATGTTGCCGATTACCTGGCTAAGCGTGGTCTGCCGTTCCGCGAGGCACATGCCGTGGTGGGCCATCTGGTCCTGATGTGTGAGAAGCGCGGCTGCAATCTTGAGGACCTGCCGTTTGAGGTGTTCCAGGAGGCGAGCCCGCTCTTTGAGCACGACATTACCGAGGCGCTCGACATCCCGTCGATTGTCGCCGCGCGCACGACCGAGGGCGGCACCGCTCCTGCCGCCGTTGCCGTGCAGCTGCAGCGTGCCGAGGCACAGTTCGTGGCCGACGAAGGCGTGTTTGGATCGCTAACCAAGGTCGTCGAGATGGGTCACGGGGCAAAGTAGAGGTTTGGCTGAAGACGTATTGTCCATTTATTGATAAATCGTTTTCGCTTTACGGGCGCCTGCTGATGTAGGCGCCCGTATTTTGTTGCTATGGGGGAGGGGCTTGTCGAGAACTTCTGTAGGACCTTTGGGCAGGTTGTGAAGGGGATACGTTCGCGGGCGGCAACCGACCGCCTGCTCTGTTCGGTGCGGTTGATGGGCGGCCGGATGGTACTCTAATCGGGCTTCGAAACAGAAGTGACACATATGGAACGCTTCAATAAATTGCAGCGTTTCAATAAACAGCTTTTTGTTTAACTGCAGCTAAAACTCTGTTACGATGCAGTCCAGGCGGGTGCCGGAATGGGACTTGGGCACGCGCGAACCTACTTGAAAGGCTACCTTATGGCTATCGAGAAGACCTTCATCATGATTAAGCCCGACGCCGTGCGCGATCGCAAGATCGGCGAGATTGTTGCTCGCATTGAGCGCAGCGGCCTTGTCATCGAGCGCATGGAGATGACCACGCTCGAGCGCGCTACCGTCGAGGAGCACTACGCCCATCTGGCCGACAAGCCCTTCTTTGGCGGTCTCTGCGACTTTATGACGAGCGGTCCGGTCGTCAAGATGGTCGTTTCCGGTCTCTCCGCTGTTTCCAAGATGCGCACCCTTATGGGCGCTACCAACCCGCTTGATGCTGCTCCTGGCACCATCCGCGGCGACTTCGCTGTCGATGTCAACGCCAACGTGATCCACGGCTCCGACTGCCTGGAGAACGCCGAGATCGAGATCAAGCGCTTCTTTGGCTAAACCAGCTTTGACTCCTTAAAGCTGTTAGCGTGTGGCTTTGGCGCCGCGGAATTCCATCCGCGGCGCCCTTTTATTCCAAAATCTATGAAGGGGCCCGCTCGGACATGAGTTCCGAGCGGGCCCCTGCTGTTAGCTTGTGGCGCTGAGTAGTTTAGGCCTCGTCGACGACCTTGAGTCCGCGGGTCTGGCCGATCTCGTTGAGGAGATTGACGCGACGCTCGTGGCGACCACCCTCAAACTCGGCGTCGAGCCACTCGTCGACGATCATCTTGGCGAGCTCGGAGCCCACGACACGGGCACCAAAGGCGAGCACGTTGGTATTGTTGTGCATGCGGGAGAGCTTGGCGCTGAAGGGCTCGGAGCACACGACGGCGCGAACGCCCTCGACCTTATTGGCGGCCAGGCTGATTCCGACGCCGGTGCCGCAGATCAGGATGCCCAGATCGACGTCGCCGTTGGCTACTGCCTTGCCCACCTTGTAGCCGGCGATGGGGTAATCAAAGCTCTCGGAGGTGTCGGTTCCAAAGTTCACGACCTCACAGCCGCGCTCCTTCAGGTGCTCGGAGATAATGTTCTTGAGCTCGACGGCGGCATGGTCGTTGCCGATACCAATCTTCATGAGTGGTTCCTCTCTGGTCCGTGCGGCGGAATTGCTAAAGGTTTTACCGCGTTCGACTGCATGATAGCGCGACTTTTGTGTAAACGCTCGGGCGTTTTTTGGTCAAACGCTTTAGCATGCAACAAGACTTACTTCTCATGAATTAATGCTGTCAGTTTGCGCTTGAACGCCGTCCGCCGGAACTTGGGTTGCGGTTTTTGATGCATTGTTATCAAATAAAAGAGCTAATTATTATTGAGAGCCCAGCCCGTTATACAAGTAGGAGATACCTATGTCTGCCGATTCCCTTCGTGATGCCGCGTTTTGCGATGTTTTGAACCGCGAGCTTGTCTGCGCGCTCGGCTGTACCGAGCCCATTGCCGTTGCCTATGCAGCGGCGCTGGCGAGCCAGACGCTCGGTTGCGAGCCCGATCATATGGATGTTGCCTGCTCGGGCAACATCATCAAGAACGTCAAGAGCGTGACCGTGCCCAACTCGGGCGGTATGCACGGTATTGAGGCCGCGGCCGTGCTGGGTGCCGTGGGCGGCGACGCTAAGAGCGCGCTCGAGGTGCTCGAGAGCGTTAACGATGAAGACCGCGCTCGCGTGGCCGAGCTCCTCGTCGACGCCGGCTACTGCGATGTGTCGCTTGTCGAAGGTGTGCCCAACCTCTACATCAAGGTGACTGCGACGGCCGGGGGCCATACCGCGGTCGTCGAGATTACCGATCACCACACTAATGTCACGTGCCATACGCTCGATGGTATTCCGGTATGCGGCAAGTCGGCGGGGGAGTGTGCCGCCTGCGCCGAGCGCGTGGTGGCCGAGCGTGCGGCGGATAAGGCCGATACCCCTATGAGCATTGAGTCCATCATCGACTTTATCGAGGACGGTGACATTGAGGACGCCCGCGCTGCCGTTGAGCGTCAGATCGAACTGAACGGTGCGATTAGCGCCGAGGGCCTGGCGCACGCTTGGGGTGCCGAGGTGGGCCGCACACTGCTGGGCGCACGTGCCGATGACGTCGCCTG
>USNA01000144.1 GCA_900555955.1 uncultured Collinsella sp.
CCGGATAGGTCACATCGCAGTCGGGCCAGCCCATGCAGCCAATGAAGCTGCCACGGGTCTTGGCGCTCGTCTTCATAACCAGGTCCTTGCCGCACTTGGGGCAAGCTCCCACGCGCGCATCGGCCGTGACGGCGTCGCTGATGGCGTCGCCCAGCTCCTGCGTGTGCTTGAGCAGCTCGTCGAGCACGCCAGCCAGCAGCGCGCGCGAGTGCATCACGACATGCTCTTCGGTATCCTCGCCGCGCTCCACACGGGTCATGTCGCCGTCGAGCTCGCTGGTCATATCGGGGCTCGTGATGCGCGGGGCAAACTGCGACAGCGCATCGATGATGGCGATACCCAGCTGGCTCGGCTCAACGGGATCATTTTTGAGATAGCGCACGGCGTACAGGCGCTCGATGATGCTCGCGCGCGTGGACTTGGTGCCCAGGCCGCGCTTCTCCATCTCCTGCACGAGCTTGCCCTGGCTGTAGCGCGCGGGCGGCTCGGTCTGCTTGGCCTCGAGCTTAATGTCGAATACGTCGACCGTATCGCCCTGCTCAAGCGGCGGCATCTGCTCGTCGCGTTTAAGGCCATACGGGTAGGCCTCGCGGAAACCCGGGGTCACGAGCACATCGCCCGAAGCCACGAACGGCTCACCGTTCACATCGAGCTCGAGCTTGGTGTTCTCGATGGTCGCGGGACCCATGAGCGTCGCCAGGAAGCGGCGGGCGATGAGGTCGTAGAGCTTGCGCTGGCCGCCGTCGAGCGTGGACGGATCGCCCTCGCCCGTGGGATAGATAGGCGGGTGGTCGGTGGTCTCGACTTTGCCGCGCGTAGGCTTCATGGGGCCGGCAAGCACCTTTTTGCATACGGGCGCCAGCGCCGGGTTGATCTTTGCCAGGTCGCTCACCACGGCGCCCAGATCGAGCGTCGCGGGGTACACGGTATTGTCGACACGCGGGTAGCTGATGAGACCGGCCATGTAGAGGGACTCAGCGATGCGCATGGTACGCGCAGGCGAGATGCCCTCGGCCGCGGCGGGAGCCCGCAGGGGGGGGGTTGGCAACTTGCCCTGGTTGCGCGAGCGCTTGGTCACCGCGGCGACGGTTGCCGTCGCGACGCCGTCAACATGGCCGTACGCCGTCTCAGCAGCATCCTTGTCGGTAAAGCGCGCCGTCTTGTGCGCGATCTTAAAGCGATCGTCCTCGGCAGCGCCCTGCGCGGCACCCATGCCGCGAATCTGCCAATAGTCCTCGGGCACAAACGCCATGCGCTCGCGCTCGCGCTCGACCACCAGGGCAAGCGTCGGCGTCTGCACGCGGCCGGCGGAGCGCACGTTACCAAAGCCGCCAAACTTGGCGAGCGTCAGGTAGCGCGTCAGCACCGCACCCCAAATGAGGTCGATGTGCTGACGGCTCTCGCCGGCGTCGGCCAGGTTCTGGTCGAGCGAGACAAGGTTATCGAAGGCCTGCGTGATCTCGGCCTTGGTAAACGAAGAATACTGGGCGCGGGCGACCGGCAAGTCGGGCGCCACCTCGCGCACCTTGTTGAGGGCGTCCGAACCGATCAGCTCGCCCTCGCGATCGAAGTCCGTGGCAATGATGACGCTGTCGGACTTTTTGGCGAGGTTCTTAAGCGAGCGAATGAGCTCTTTCTCGGCCGGCAGCTTAATGACGGGTGCCCAGGTGAGGTAAGGCAGACTCTCGAGCTTCCAGCCCTTAATGGAGATGCCATCGGCAAGGAACGGCTTACGCTTGGTGTCGTAAGGCGGACGCGCCAGGCCATCGGGCATGTCGGCCGGCAGTATCTCGCCGTCCTCGGTGACCGAATACCAGCCCAGCTTTTTATCGAACAGCACGCTGTCGCAAAAATCAGGCGCAAGGATGTGACCGGCAAGGCCGATCGTCACGCACTCCTCGCCCTTCCACTCAAAACGGTAGATGGCGGTGTTGTACACCTTGTCCTTTTTAGGCTTACCCGTGGACAGCCGCTCGGCGATCTGACGCGCGGCGTCGTTTTTCTCGGCGATGATGAGCTTCAAAAGAGGCTCCTATCTCGTATCTCTACGGCTACGCCCGCCCGTATGGCGGCCGATTTACGCCCTTGCTTGCTCGATCTGCCCGATGAGCCAATCGCACCAGGCGTCCATGCCCTCGCCCTTGCGCGCGCTCACGGCAAACCGCGGCGCCTGCGGATTGAGGTCATCGAGTGTCTTAGTATACCTATCCATGTCAAAATCGAAAGCCGGGGCCACGTCGACCTTATTGAGCAGCTGCGCGCCAGCGTGCTGGAAGATGCCCGGGTACTTGATGGGCTTGTCGTCGCCCTCGGGCACCGAGAGAATCATGATGGACAGGTTCTCGCCCAAGTCAAAGTCGACTGGGCAGACCAGGTTACCCACGTTTTCGATAAAGATGACGTCGATGTTTTCCAGACCCACAGCCTGGTCAAACGCGTCAACGGCCTCCATGATCATGTTGCCCTCGAGGTGGCACAGGCCGCCCGTGTTGATCTGGATGGCGGGCATGCCGGCTTCCTTCATGGTGATGGCGTCGACATCCGAGGCGATATCGCCCTCGATGACGGCACAGCGCAGGCCGGCCTTGTCACGCAGGCGCTCGTTGGTGCCCAGGATCGTGGTGGTCTTGCCCGAACCGGGGCTCGACAAGACGTTGATCACATAGGTGCCTGCCTCATTAAATCGCTGACGCAGCTGATCTGCCAGGCGCTCATTGCGCGACAGGATCGGCGACGCGATATCAATCGTTTTCTCAGCCATACTCAGCGCTCCTTACTTTTGCCCCTTTATACCCCGTCCCCAGGTGGCTGATGGGCTAATCGTCGGGGGTTTCGATTTCGATACTTGCGATGTCGAGTTCGCGGCCGTGCAGCAGGCGCACGTTGGCGCCGCCACATTGGGGACAGCGGCAATGGAAGCGATCGTGCTCAAAGACCTCCCCGCAGTCCAGACACTCGCTTTGTGGATGGACTTCCTCCACGGCAAGCTCGCAGCCTCGCGTGAGCGGGTCCTCATCGCGAAATGTCTCCCACGCAAAGTCGAGCGCCTCGCGCACAACTTCGGTCATATCCCCGATACGCAGCGTTACCAAAACGGCGCGCGAGGCCCCCGCCCCACGCGCCGCGCGAATCACTGTATCGAGTATGCCGTTGACAATGCCAACCTCGTGCATACCGATTTACTCCTCGTCGTCCTCATCGTCCGAGAACAGGTCCAGACGGCTCACAAACAAGCCCTCCTTGCCCTCGCGCGCGGTAATGACCACGCGGGCAATGGCGAGCGAAATCTCGTAGAGCGAGAGCAGGGCACCATACATGAGGCCCAGCGTAACGGGCGAGCCGTCGGGCGTAATCACAGCCGAGCCCACAAGCAGGCCCACGTACACGTAGCGCCAGGCGCCGCGGAAGGCCGCGTAGGACACGATGTGGAAGACGGACAGGTAGAAGATGATAAGCGGCAGCTCAAACGCCACGCCAAAGCCGATCATAAAGAGCAGCTCCATGTTGACGTAGTTCTCCAGGTCGGGCAGCGCCGTGGCGACGGCCGAGGTCTCGCCGATAAGCCACTCAAAGCCCGCCGGGATGATGATGAAATAGCAGAAGATGGCGCCCAGGAAGAACAGCACCGTCGAGGCGAGCACCGTGGGCACGACCCATTTGCGCTCGTTGGGACGCAGCGCCGGCAGGAAAAATGCTAGAATCTGCCAGATGATCATGGGCGTGCACATGACCACGGCCATCTTGATGGCCAGCGAGAAGCGCAGGCCAAAGCCGCCGAGCGTGGTGGTGATGTAGAACTTACCGTCCGGCACAAAGGAGCGGATGGGGTCTTCCAGGATGTCGAGCACCACGGGCGTGGCGAAATACAGCACGATGGCGGCGGCAAACACCGACACGACCACGATAGTCAGGCGGCGACGGAGCTCTCCCAGGTGATCGAAGAGCGGCATGCGCGCAGGTCCGATAGGCATTACTCATCGCCTCCCTTCGAGGCGTCGGCGGCAGCGGCGTCGTCCTCGGCCTCGAGCTCGCGGGCGAGCTGGTCGACGACGGCCTTGCGCTTGCGGGGACGACGGGCGTAGAGGTCGGCCGTCGTGGGCTCTACCGGCTCGGGCTCGGGCTCCGGTTCTGCAGCAGGCTCGGGCTCGACGAC
>USNA01000145.1 GCA_900555955.1 uncultured Collinsella sp.
GCTGTGGCGGCCATGGCCATCTGGAGCAGTATTCCAGCGCCACCGGCGTGGTGAGCAACTACCTTGCCGAGTGCAAGAAGGCGGGCGTCGAGCCCATTGAGCTCACCGGCCCCTCCGATTCCAAGGACGTGTTCCAGGCCTGCCGCGAGGGCGACAAGCTCGCGCTGGCCGCAGCCGACACCATGGCCGACTACCTTGGCCGCGCCCTGGCGCCTATCGCCAACGTGGTCGACCCCGAGATGTTCCTGATCGGTGGCGGCGCGTCCGCTTCGGCCGATGTTTATCTCGACAAGGTTCGCGAGCACTTTAAGCAGTACGCGCTCTCTGCCTCGCGCGAGACGCCCATTAAGGTCGCTTCGCTCGGAAACGACGCCGGCATCATCGGTGCCGCCTACGTAGCCCTGCGCGCCGCCGGTAAATAGCTGGTGCAAGGGGGTCAGGTTACTTTGCACCAACATGGTGCAAAAGGGACAGCCTTGGCCCCCATACCTGCCACAAAATATGCCGTGGCCCTTCCGTCTGCGAAGGCTCGGCATCGGCGTGCTACCATAGCTACGTCCAAGTACACATATACAAGTGGAGGATATCCATGGCAAACGTTCTTGTCTTTGGTCACCAGAACCCCGATAACGACGCCATCATGAGCGCCGTCGTCCTGTCCCAGCTGCTCAACCAGGTTGAGTATGCCGGCAACACCTACGAGGCCTGCGCTCTGGGCCAGCTTCCGGCCGAGTCCGCCAAGCTGCTCGCCGACGCCGGCATTGCCGAGCCCCGCGTGATTGAGTCCGTTGAGGCCGGTCAGCTCGTCGTCCTCACCGACCACAACGAGTCCGCCCAGTCCGTCGCCGGCCTTAAGGACGCCACGGTCTTTGGCGTCGTCGATCATCACCGCATCGGCGACTTCGAGACCGCCGGCCCGCTGCACTACATCTGCCTGCCCTGGGGCTCCAGCTGCACCATCGTCACCAAGCTCGCCGACGTGCTCGGCGTTGAGCTTTCCGACGTCCAGGCCAAGCTGCTGCTCTCGGCCATGATGACCGACACGCTCATGCTCAAGAGCCCCACCACCACCGATGTCGACCGCGCCGTCGCCGCCAAGCTCGGCGAGCAGGTGGGCGTCGACCCGGTCAAGTTTGGCATGGAGGTCTTCCTTACCCGTCCGTCCGGCTCCTTCACCGCAGCCGAGATGGTCGGCAACGACATTAAGATGTTCGAGCCCGCCGGCAAGAAGCTGCTCATCGGCCAGTACGAGACTGTCGACAAGACCCGCGCACTCGGCATGATCGACGAGATTCGCGAGGCCATGCGCGCCTACGCCGCCGAGAAGGGTGCCGACGGCATCGTCCTGTGCATCACCGACATCATGGAGGAGGGCTCGCAGGTCCTGCTCGAGGGCGAGACCGAGGCTGCTCAGAAGGGCCTGGGCATTGCCGACGAGCATGACGGCGTCTGGATGCCGGGCGTCCTCTCCCGTAAGAAGCAGGTCGCTGCCCCCATCATGGCCGCCTGCTAGGTTTAGCTGACCAAACGCCACGACCGGATCGCGGACGCCCCGCGCTCCGGTCGTTTTTTGTGCACGGCGCCGCGTCGTCTCTTGGACAGGCGTGCCCGTGCCGTTGAGCAAATAATGTTCAACCTGTGGTTCCGCTTTTCGGCCACGCCTGCGTGCTTGTCGTGCAGGGTAGGCTAGATGCAAGCGTAATACGTTAGAGCGCGGCGCCGCCACTTGGGCGGGCCGTGCTTTTTTAAGACGGGAGCTTTCCCGTGAAAGGAGCCGCCCATGGCAGCAACTGAGCAGCTGTTCAACGTTCGTGAGCGCAAGCGCTTTGAACGTCACGACATTTGGGAGCGCATCGCCGAGAACGGCACGATTTCCGCCGCCGTCATGGTCTTCGCCGCCATCGCCGCCGTCATTTGCGCCAATACCGATGCCTACGAGGCCATCCATCACTTTTTGGAGACCCCGCTGTATGTGGGTCTGGGCAACTTTACGGCCGGTCTCACCGTTGAGCTTTTCGTCAACGACTTCCTCATGGCGATTTTCTTTTTGCTGGTGGGCATTGAGCTTAAGTACGAGATGACGGTCGGCGAGCTCAAGAATCCGCGCCAGGCCATGCTTCCCATGCTGGCGGCCGTGGGCGGCGGCGTCGTTCCCGCCTGCATCTACCTGATCTTTAACCATGCCGGCGCCCGCAACGGTTGGGCCATCCCCATGGCAACCGATATTGCCTTTGCGCTGGGCGTGCTATCGCTTTTGGGCAACCGCGTGCCCAACGGCGTGCGCGTGTTCTTCTCGACGCTCGCCATTGCCGACGACCTCATCTCCATCGCCGCCATCGCCATCTTCTACGGTCAGAGCCCCAATCCGTTTTGGTTGGGCGCCGCCGCGCTTGTGACCTGCGCCCTCGTGTGGCTCAACAAGACGCAGCATTACCGCCTTGCCCCGTATTCGGTACTGGGTCTGCTGTTGTGGTTCTGTATGTTCAAGAGCGGCGTACATGCCACGCTTGCTGGCGTCATCTTGGCCTTTACCATTCCGGCCAAGTGCGGCGTCAAGCTCGATAGCCTGACCGACTGGCTGGGCGAGTGCCTGCCGCTGCTCGCCGACCGCTACGATGACGAGGCGCACATCTTGGGCCAGCATGACTTTACCGTCTCGACCACCAGGGTCGAGCGCGTCATGCACCGCGTGACCCCGCCGCTCATCCGCATGGAGCGTCTGATCTCCACGCCGGTCAACTTTGTGATTCTGCCGATCTTTGCGTTCGTGAACGCACAGGTTCGCCTGGTGGGTGTGGATATGAGCACGTTGCTCACCGACCCGGTGACGCTCGGCGTGTACTTTGGCATGCTGCTGGGCAAGCCGATCGGTATCTTTGGCATGACGTTCGCCTTGGTCAAGTTCAAGGCCTGCGAGCTGCCGCGCAACGTCAACTGGCACATGATTGCCGGCGTGGGTATTCTGGGCGGTATCGGCTTTACCATGTCGATCCTCATCAGCGGCCTTGCCTTCCCGACGGCCCAGTTTGAGGTTCTGGCAGCCAAGGCCGCCATCCTTGCCGGTTCGGTCACCGCTGCCGTGCTCGGTATGATCTACATGAGCGTGGTCTGCAAACACCCCGCGCCCAAGGACGAGTAAAAGCTCGAAAAAAGACACCAGAACCGGTTTGGATGCGTTCGAAACTCGGATCCGGGTGCTACTGGCCCCCTGCCAGATACCCCCGTGGTCAAAAAACGCCGTTTGTGAGTACTGTCACAAACGGCGTTTCATTTTAGGTGTGGAAAATAATGTACAAATCTATTCTGTCTGTGCATTAACGATTGCGTGGCTGGACGAAAAATGCTGACGCATCCTTCCAAAACCGGACACAAAAGGCCAAGACTGGCCTTTTTAATTCAAAATCGCTGTTACTAAAAAAGTAACAGTACTCATATTTGCTATTTTTTGACCACAGGCCCCAATGACTAGGTTTATTCCACGGTGCCGTAGATGGCGCCCCAGCCGTGGGCGGCCAAGGCGGAGTTGAGCTGGTCGCAAAGTGACTGGCGGTCGTAATAGCCGGGCGGTAGCAGGTTCACGATTTCCATGAGATCGGGCGCCAGGTCCAAGATTTCGGCCTGTACGATCAGATCCAGGCGGTCGATGGCGTGGCGGTCGTAAAACAGTCCGTCGACCAGGCGCTGAAGGTCGCCGAATTCCTCGGCCTGGAACGATCCGTACTCCATAGTGCCTCCTTGGGCGCTTCATGCCGGCATGCGCGGCGATTCGTAATTCATTGCGATGGACTTAATCTATCACGGCTTCATAACGTTGCGACGGTGGCGGTCTATACTTAGAAGAATTGCAACGTACCGCTTCGTGAAAGGTCGCACCCATGCAGACGATCTACCAGAAGATGGAAACCACCGAACTCGATGCCGCCATCGAGGCGCTCAAAGCCGAGGTCGCCGAGGTCAAGGCCAAGGGCCTGGCGCTCGACATGGCCCGCGGCAAGCCGTCGCCCTCCCAGGTGGACATCTCTCGACCCATGCTCGATATCCTCAATGCCGATGCCGACCTGCACGACGGCAACGTCGACTGTTCCAACTACGGCTGCTTTGAGGGCATTCCCTCGGCACGTCGGTCATC
>USNA01000146.1 GCA_900555955.1 uncultured Collinsella sp.
GCGCGCAATTCCTTGCCTATCCGGGGATTGTGTGAAAGACGCAAGCCGTGCCCTATGGCGTCACGCTCATCATGGCTCCGTGGAACTACCCGTTTTTGCTGACGCTCGAGCCGCTCGCCGGCGCCCTTGCCGCGGGCAATACCGTGGTCATCAAGCCGAGCGCATATGCTCCGGCGTCGAGCGCGGTGCTCAAGCAAATCTGTGAAGAGGCATTTGATCCGCGCCTGGTGACGGTTGTCGAGGGCGGGCGCGCCGAAAACGAAGCGCTGCTCGATGAGCACTGGGACAAGATCTTCTTTACCGGTAGCGTTCCGGTCGGCAAGCTCGTCATGGAGCGTGCAAGTAAAAACCTTACGTCCGTGACGCTTGAGCTGGGCGGAAAGAGTCCCTGCATCGTGGATGCGACGGCAAACTTGAAGGTTGCGGCACGGCGTATCGCCTTTGGTAAATGGCTCAACGTGGGGCAGACCTGTGTGGCGCCCGACTACCTGCTGGTCGATACGCGCGTGCGCGACGAACTGCTGGATCTCATCAAGGAGGAGGTCCGTCGCATGTTTGGCGAGCATCCGCTCGATAACGAGGGCTACGGGCATATCGTCAACACCAAGCATTTTGCGCGCGTGCGCGGGCTGATAGATTCCGATAAGGTCGTGCTTGGAGGTACCGCGCGCGAGGCCTCGCTCAAGATCGAGCCGACGATTTTGGACGGCGTGGCCCCCGATGACGCCGTAATGCAGGAGGAGATTTTCGGCCCCATCTTGCCGGTGCTGACGTTTGAGAGCCTAGACGAGGCTGAAGCGTTTATTACGGATCGTCCGACGCCGCTGGCCCTGTATATCTTTAGCCAGGACCGTGCGGCTCAGCAGCGCTTTGTGCGCTACGTGCCCTTTGGCGGCGGCTGCGTCAACGACACCATCATGCATTTGGCCACGAGCCATATGGGCTTTGGCGGCATGGGCGCGAGCGGTATGGGTCAGTACCATGGCCGCGAGAGCTTCGATGCGTTTAGTCACAAGAAGAGCATCGTGAACAAGGCAACCTGGCTGGACGTGCCGTTTCGGTATGCGCCCTACGCAAGCTGGAAGCACAAGTTCGTGCGCATGTTTGTGCATTAGAATCAGATGGTGTAGCGACAAACGGTCGAAAAGGCGCGGGTGGGGCGAATTTGTGTCCGCGCGAGTTCGTAGACTTCTCTATAAGGTTAAACGCCGGTTCATCCGGCCGTTAGGGGAGTTGCTATGTACGAGCCTTCACGTGTTCTTCTGTCGTTTCACATCGCAGGATTTCAATATGCCGACGGCGCTTTGGTCCTAGGCGATCTTAAAGCGGGCGATAAACTGACGCTGTGTGCCGAGAGCGATAATCCCCATGATCCCGAGGCGGTTGCGATCTACTATGGCAAGACCAAACTTGGCTATGTTCCGGGAAACGAGGTCGGCCCGCTGTCCTTGATGATGTATTACGGCCATGAGGACGTATTTGAGGTCCGCGTGCAGCAGGTTGCTCCCGAGCGCAGCCCGTGGCATCAGGTGCGCGTTGGCCTCTACGTGGTGGACGCTCGCTAATCGGCAAGGAAGGCGGCCATGTTTGATGGCGATGATCTGTTCGATCTGGCAGACGATCCGTTTGAGTGGGATATGCTACTCGATGACGATGAGTTGGAGCAGGATCGTAAGAAGCGCCAGGACAAGAACGCCCGGGGTGACGCGTCGAAAAAGAAAGACAAGCGCCGCCGAGGTCTGTTCGGTGGGCTCTTTGGATAACCGCCGCATCGATGCGTCTGTATACTTAGCACGAGTTGAACGCGTTGCGAAATGAGGGCATAGACGATGATGTGGTTTACCGCCGACCTGCACCTGGGCGATACGAATATCTTGCACGACATGGACCGGCCGTTTGGCTCGGTCGAGGAGATGAACCGCAAGGTCATCGATGCCATCAATGAGTGCGTGGCTGCGGATGACCGTCTCTACATCCTGGGAGACTTTACCTATCGTTTGCTCCTAGCGGATGCTGTGCGCCTGCGCGAGCGTATCGAATGCAAGAATGTGACGCTCATCCGCGGTAATCATGACGGTGACTGGGAAGATCCCGACACCCCGCAGATTTGGGAAGACGTGCGCGATTACCTGGAGATTGCTCCCGGCTATGCCAAGGGCCATCGTCTGGTTATGAGCCACTACCCCATGCTCAGCTGGAATGGTAAGGCGCGTGGCGCCATCATGCTACACGGGCATATCCACAGCAGAGGAGACCGCACCAACGTGCGCAACCGCGACCGCGAACGTCCTATCTTTCGCTACGATGTCGGCCTCGACGCCAACGAGTACAAGCCCGTAAGCCGCGACCAGATTCTTAGCTTCTTTGGGCTATAGGGTGCCAGAACCACCACAAAGGGGACACAGTGCGCCTTTGTGGTGGTTTTCACATAGATTGGAGTCGTTATGAAGCAATTGCTTATTCGTGCCGATGATATCGGTTATTCGTATGCTGTTGACCTGGGGATTGCCCGAAGCGTCAACGAGGGCCTGGTGTGCTCGGCGGGCCTTATGCCTAATATGCCCGAGGCCGAGCGTGGGTGGTCGCTCGTGGCGGATGCCGATATTGCAGTGGGCCAGCATACCAACGTGTGCCTGGGCAAGCCGTGCGCCGATCCGGCGCTCATCCCGAGCATGCTCAACGAGAGCGGCGAGTTCCATAGCAGCCGTACCTTCCGTGAGCATTTTAAGCGCGGTGAGGAGCTGATAGACTTCGACGAGGCCTGCATCGAGATCCGCGCACAGCACGACCGTTTTGTCGAGATTGTGGGCCGCGAGCCCGATTACTTTGAGGCCCATGCCGTCATGAGCGAAAACCTTAACCGAGCGATCTCGGCGGTTGCCCAGGAGCTGGGCCTTAAGGAGCAAAAGGCGAGCTTCGACCCCACGGCGGTGGTGCGTTGCGGAAATACTGATCTGCGCATGGTGATGCATTCGATGGAGCCGGGCTACGAACCCAAGGACTCGGTTATGCAGACGGTTCGCGAGATGTCCGACGGCGAGACGGTCGTCTTTGTGTGCCACCCGGGCTATCTCGATCGGTTTATCCTCGAGAACAGCTCGCTTACGACCGATCGTACCAAGGAAGTCGACGCGCTGATCGATCCTGAGCTGCGCGCTTGGCTCGGGTCTCAACCTGATCTTCGCCTGGTCGACTATCGCGACCTGTAGTGACCCATGCCACCACAAAGGGGACAGGCACCTTTGTGGTGGTTCTGGCGCTGTTGCCATTATGGCGGCGGCGTCTTTTTTGTCCGTGCAGCGCGGTAGAGTGTAAGCGGTTGAAATTTGCGTCCATCGAGGAGCTGCTATGAACGAGATCAAGTGCCCGCATTGTGGCGAAGTTTTTAAGGTCGATGCGTCTGGCTATGCGGACATCGTCAAGCAAGTGCGCAATGCCGAGTTTTCGCGCGACCTGGATGAGCGTGTGAAGGCAGTCCAGCGCGAGGGCGAGCAGGCACTGGAACTTGAGCGCTCGCGTTCGACGGCTGCCTTGCAAAAGGCAGAGTCTCAGCGCAACGCTCAGCTTGTCGAGCAGAAGAACGCCGCGGAGCAGAAGCTGGCACAAGAGGTTGCCAAGCGCGATGCCGAGCTTTCCGAGCTGCGCGCCAAGCTCGAGGGCGCTGCCGCAGAGCGCGAGAGCGCAAGCCAGCGCGCGGCGGTTGAGGCCCGTGCCGACGCTCAAAAGGAGAATGCCGAGCTTCAGCGAAAAATCGACAATTTGCGTGCGCAGCTGGAGCGTAAAGATGACGAAGCCAAGCTCGTCGAGTCGGCGGCGCGCAATGCTGCTCAAAACGATTTGGCTGCACGTGATGCTCAGATTGCCGAGCTGCAGGCCAGGCTTGCCGCGGCGGACAAGGCCCAGGAGATGGCGCTTGCCGCTGCCGCGGCAGAGTCGCAGCGTGAGCTCGATGCCGCTCGCAGCGAGGCCGATCGCGCGCTTGCTGACTACCGCGCGCAGGTACAAGAGAAGTTTTCCACCGCAAAGGCACAGTCTGAGCAAGAGGCCGAGGGCCTGCGTGCCCAACTGCGCGAGCAGGAACTGATGGCAAAAATGAACCTGTCAGAGGCGGTCGCCGCGGCGG
>USNA01000147.1 GCA_900555955.1 uncultured Collinsella sp.
TTCGCGGGCGCGCGCCGAGGTGCGCCGTTTTGCCGACGACGATACGAGTGACCGTATGCGCGGCGAGATGATGGGCTTATTAGGCGAGCTGTTGGGTATTTCGCCCGAGCAGATGGAAGAGCTGCGCTCCGAGGACGGTCAGCGTCGTTTGCATGAGGGTATGAAGAAGTTTGAGGGCGAGGTCCAGGACGCCATCGATAAGATGATGGGCGGCCAGGGTGGACCGCAGGGAGGTCCGATGCCGCACCCGCCGGTTGATCCCCGACAGTTCCCATTCTTCTCGCAGAACTAAAAAGGTTACGCGGTTTTGCCAAACCGCGTAACGAGTCGACGCTGCGCGAGCTCTTCCACCGTCGCTTGCGTACAGAAGTACGCGGCACCCCTCTTTCGCGACACCTTGCCACGGCAGGGACTCGCTCGCTGGCGTATGTTCAACCTGCGATTCAACCTTGCTTGGCTTATGCTTCCCAGGTTGTGTTATTCTAGAACAGACGTTCGTGAATGGTGCGCGGGGCCTTGTCTTGTGCTGTACTTGTGACGAGGGGAGGTCGGCTTGGTTATCTTGGGTATCGACCCCGGTTTGGCCCATACGGGCTGGGGGATTATCGAGGAGCGGCGTGGCGAGGTTCGTTGCCGTGCCTACGGTTGTATCGAGACCAGCGCGGGCAGCCCGCTCGCGGTGCGCCTGTCGCATATCGCCCGCGACCTCAAGGGTGTCGTGGAGCGCTACCGCCCCGATACCGCCGCCATCGAGAGCATCTATTTTGGCGCCAACGTTCGCTCGGCCATTCCTACGGCGCATGCCCGCGGTGCTGCACTCGTGGCGCTTTCGGAATGCGCGCTCGAGATCGGCGAGTACACGCCTATGCAGATCAAGCAGGCTGTGTTGGGCACCGGTGCCGCAGATAAGCGGCAGGTCGCCTACATGGTGCGCACGCTCACGCAGCTCGATCACGACCCGCATCCCGACCATGCCGCCGATGCTCTGGCCTGCGCTATCTGCCACGTTAACCTCAGCCGCACCCGGGCGCTTACCGGCGGCGAGTTCTATCAACAGAGAGGAACCGGATACTGATGATTTCCCAGCTCCATGGAACGCTTGTCGAGGCCACGATGAGCTCGGCCGTCGTCGATGTATCGGGCGTGGGCTTTGAGCTTGGTATTTCGGGCAGCACTGCCGCCACGCTGCCTACGCCCGGCGGCGAGGTACGCCTTTATACCCGTATGCAGGTGCGCGAGGACGCCATGACGCTCTTTGGTTTTGCCTCCAAGGACGAGCGCACGATGTTTGATCGGCTCGTGTCCGTCTCGGGCGTCGGTCCGCGCCTGGCGCTCGCCGTGCTCTCCACCTATACCGTGGGGCAGCTGTATTCCCTGGTAATGGCCGAGGATGACAAGGGCATGGCCAAGGTGCCCGGTGTGGGCAAAAAGACAGCGCAGCGCCTCATCTTGGAACTCAAGAGCACCTTTGCCAAGGACAAGGGCTTTGTGCCGGTCGACGTGATTCCCGGCCAGATTGCGATGCCGGTTCCCGCCGCCACTCCTTCGGTGATCGATGACGCCCGTGCGGCGCTCCTTTCCATGGGCTTTAGCCCGCAGGAGACCGATGTTGCCCTGAGCGGGTATGATGGGCAGGATATGCGTGTCGAGGACCTCCTCGGCGCTGCGCTTAAGCGACTCGGAATGGATGCGTGATGTGGGAAGCCGATGACTCTCAGGACCTGTGGGCGACGCCCGGCAACTCGCCGGCGGCATCCATGGCACACGGTGAGCGCATGGTGGGCTCGGAGCTGACGCCCGAGGACCTCGATGTCGACCGCACCTTGCGCCCCCAGCGCCTGGACGACTACTGCGGTCAGGAGCACATCAAACAGAGTCTGCGCGTGCTCATCGAGGCGGCGCAGAGCCGCGGCGAGACGCTCGACCACGTGATCTTTTCGGGCCCTCCGGGTCTGGGCAAGACCACGCTGGCTACGGTTATCGCCAACGAGCTGGGCGCTCAGATTAAGACGACGAGCGGCCCGGCCATTGCGCGCACCGGCGACCTGGCGGCCATCCTGACTAACTTGCAGCCGGGTGATGTGCTGTTTATCGACGAGATTCACCGCCTCAACCGTTCGGTCGAGGAAGTTCTGTATCCCGCTATGGAGGACTTTGCGCTCGATATCGTGATCGGCAAGGGTCCGGCTGCGCGCTCGATTCGCCTGGATATCCCTAAGTTTACGCTGGTGGCGGCCACGACCCGTTCGGGCATGCTCACGGGCCCGCTGCGCGATCGCTTCGGCATCTCGTATCGCCTGGACTACTACACGGTCGAGGAGCTCGCCCAGATCGTGACGCGCTCGGCGACCATCTTGGGCGTGACGATAGACCATCCGAGCGCGCTCGAGATCGGCTCGCGCTCGCGCGGTACGCCGCGCCTCGCAAACCGTCTGCTCAAGCGTGTGCGCGACTATGCGCAGGTACGCGGTAACGGGCCTATTGAGCTTGATATTTGCCGTCAGGCGCTCGAGTTCTTCGAGATTGATGAGCTTGGTCTGGACTGGATGGACATTCGCATCTTAGAGACGCTTGCCAAGACGTTTTCCGGACGTGCCGTGGGCCTGACGACCCTTGCCAGCGCGGTGGGCGAGGACCCGGGTACGCTCGAAGATGTCTACGAACCCTATCTGCTGCAGTGCGGCTTGATGATTCGCACGCCTCAGGGCCGCCAGGCAACGCTTCGCACCTTTGAGCATTTGGGTATCGAGCCAGCCGTTTAGAGACGGGTTTGTTTGGCTGGTCTGTAGGCTATCGCTGAGCATTGGATAAACATATCGCCATTCATCGGTTACGGGTGTTTTACTATTGCGTGCCCGTGCTATGCTGAATTGGTCTTTTTCTCATCCGGTAACGAAAGGACCGCCCATGCCTACTGACATCGAAATCGCACGTTCCGTCACGCCGCTGCCCATTACCGAGGTGGCTAAGAACGCCGGCGTCGACGTAAAGCACCTGATTCCGTACGGCTTCGACAAGGCTAAGGTCGACTATTCACTGCTCAACGAGCCGACCGATCACCAGGCCAAGCTCGTCCTCGTGACCGCCATCAACCCCACGCCCGCCGGCGAGGGCAAGACCACTACGACCATCGGTCTGGCCGATGGCCTGCGCCGTCGCGGCGTCAAGAGCGCTGTGGCCCTGCGCGAGCCTTCGCTCGGCCCCGTCTTTGGCGTCAAGGGCGGTGCCGCCGGCGGCGGCTGGGCGCAGGTCATCCCCATGGAGGACATCAACCTGCACTTTACCGGTGACTTCCATGCTATTGGTGCCGCCAACAACCTGCTGGCTGCCATGCTCGACAACCATATTCAGCAAGGCAACCAACTCGGTATTGACGTCAAGCGCATCACCTGGAAGCGCGTCGTCGACATGAACGACCGCCAGCTGCGCCATGTTATCGACGGCATTGGCGGCAAGGCCCAGGGCGTGCCGCGCGAGGACGGCTTCGATATCACCGTTGCCTCCGAGGTCATGGCAATCCTGTGCCTGTCCACGAGCATCAATGACCTCAAGGAGCGCTTGGGCGAGATCGTCGTCGGCTACAGCTTTGCTGGCGAGCCCGTTCGCGCCCGCGACCTCAAGGCTCAGGGCGCCATGGCTGCGCTGCTTAAGGATGCGCTCAAGCCTAACCTGGTTCAGACGCTCGAGGGTACGCCCGCGTTTGTCCACGGCGGTCCCTTCGCCAACATCGCCCACGGCTGTAACTCCATCATGGCCACGCGTATGGCCATGCGCTTTGGCGATGTCGCCATTACCGAGGCAGGCTTTGGCGCCGACCTGGGTGCTGAGAAGTTCCTCGACATCAAGTGCCGCATGACGGGCGTTCGTCCCAGCGCCGTCGTGATTGTCGCCACCGCCCGTGCGCTTAAGTACAACGGCGGCGTTGCCAAGGCCGACCTTAACGAGGAGAACCTTGAGGCCCTCAAGGCTGGCATGCCCAACCTGCTGCGTCACGTCGACAACATCCAGAACGTTTATGGTCTGCCCTGCGTGGTCGCCATCAACCGCTTCCCGACGGACACCGAGGCCGAGCTCGCCCTCATCGAGTCCGTGCCAAAGCC
>USNA01000148.1 GCA_900555955.1 uncultured Collinsella sp.
CTACCAGAACGGGCGCGCGCGCCCCTCCGCTGGAGCATCGCCGCCGGTGGTTCCATCGGTCGTGGAGTCCTGCGATTCGCCTGCGTTGGTAGAACCGTTGCCGCCCTCGGTGGCTCCCGCATCGGCGCCCGGAGTCGTCGCGGCATCATCAGATGCAGCCTGGTCAGTATCTTGCAGCGCGGTGGCCACGGCATCCTGTACGGAGCGGGCAGTATTGCCCGCGGCGCGCGCGGCAGAGACAGACGCCTCCATAACGGCGTCGAGCTCTTGCGCGAACACCTCTGTGGAAGGCGCGAGCGCCTGGAAAATCATGATCGCAGTCAGGCATGCGGTTGTTATGCGCTTTGCCGTTCTCATCTGGTCCTACCTCGTTCTATCTCATGCCCCGCGTGGGGTCTCAAAATCTATGCTTGCGGATCGCTTCGGCTAGTTCTGTGCGGCCGAACACGTAACGCCAATGGCTTCCCAGCTGGTCGGCTTCGAATCACCCTTCCGGTAAAAGGTGATGATTTCCGAGCCAGGAGATGCGTCGTATGTGATCGAGTTGCCGCTGACGGCTGCTTGCCCATTACCGTTCTTGTGATTCGCCTCAAAGAACGGATCGAGCTCGACCCCGTCTCCCCACATGAGCTTCACCTTGGTCGTAGCACCCGTAACCGTCACGCGATAGTTGTAGGCATCAAAAGCATTGATGCCCAAGTTCTTATCGGTATCCGAGTTCTTGTCGACCCACTCGCCCGAAACGCCCGAAGCCGTCACCTCTGCACGCTCGGAAGGCGCAATCTTGGCAGCGAGCCATTTTAGGTTGGTGCCAGGGCTATTGGAGCCGACCCGGGCCTTAACGGTGAAGGATGCTTTGTTGAGGTCCGCCTTGGAAAACGTAACCTTATAGGTATACATGGTTGCCCTGTTGGCAGGGAAGGAAAGGTCGACCGTGCCGCCCGCCGTCAGCGTGGGCGAACCGCTTATGCTCCAAGCTTTCGTCGTTCCCGTCGCCTTCACGCTCAGCGTCGCGTTAACGTCCTTGTCGTTGACCTTGTTCTTGTCGCCCAGCAGATGGTTGTAAATGCGAAAAGTAAAAGAGCAGTTTTCCCCACTCGTGTCGGCGATGACGCTTCGGACGGCAATACCCTCCTCATTCAGCGTCTCATTCGTGTAGCCCGTAAGCATGTCCGAGGCAAACAGCGCCTGTGACGTGCCCGAGACAGCGACCGACTTAAGAAAGTCGCCCGCCAAAAAGGCCGTGTAGGTAAGGTAGGTGCCCGTCGCAATCGCAACGGCGCACAACAGCACCGCAACTGCCCATAGGCGTTTACGTACTTTGGAAGCAGGGGGCGTCGACTCTGCGCAGCAAGGCTCTGCCTTAGAATCATCAACCTGTGCAAAGTGCTTGCCAGCAGGCCTTGCGATTTCATTTTGCTCTTTCTTGTCTTTTCGCATCTGGCACCCCTCCCTTCTTGTTATTAGTTGCCACTCGTGCCGCGAGCAATTAGATAAACCATGTCGGTCTCTTTGACGTTGGAGGCCGTCTTTCCGTTTACGGTCACAACGCCCGGATTCCATGTGCACTCGATGATGAAGTTCGTGGCGGCGTTGGCCGTTTGGTTCTTATCGCTGTAACCGTCGAGCTGACTCTTTGTGAACTCGTGATACCGGTAGAGCGGGCGCGCGTTTTTCTGAACGCTCTTATAAGTGCCGTACGTTGGATCATTGTCGACAAGCTCTTGAGCCAACGTATTTGCCTTGTCCGCGGAGTTGATAAAGTCGAACTCAATCAAATCCCCCTTGCTCCACGAATACGGCTGATTGAGCCCGTCGAGGCCGACCACAGTGCCGCTCGTATTACTCGGATCGTTGACCGTTACTCGGTAGACGTTGATCGTCAGCCCCGTGATATTCGTTGTGTTGGCAACCTGCAGCTCAAACGCTTGACCGCCGGCAGCGGGATCGCCATTGTCGCTCTGTACACAAAACGCGCGACGAATGGTCACGGTACCGTTGTCGTTTTTCACATCGCCCCGTGACTCGTCATACGAAATCTCGATGGGCTCAATGCTTGTCTGGTTGGGACCCATGATCTTGAGCTGCGCGGGCGTTTGGATCTTGCCCACCGTGGACAGACTTTTGCTGCCCACAAACCACGAAAGCGACAAGCCGATGATAAGAACGATTGCCGCCAGCAGTATCAGGACCGCAAGAGCCTGTGCGCGGTGGTTTTCTATCCAATTGCGGGCATCGCCGAGGCGCGTTTGCATAGTGCTCATGAGCTCACGCCCTCCTGAGCGCTAATTCTAAGTTGGATGTATTTGACCTTATTGCCGATCTGCTCGTCGGCATTGTTGTACAGCGCCGAGCAGATGGCGGTGTCGCTGAAGGACATGTCAGCCGAAACCGCAGGAGCGTTGGCAGCACTTGTGCCGTTTGCCGCGCCATAGAAGTAGTTCGCTTTATGGTCGTTCATATCTGTCTGCAGAGCGCCGTAGTCAGACTTTGCGTCGCCCGCCGCCGCAAACAGATTCTTGTAGTAATTCGTGTTGCCGGTAAGGACGAAGTTCTGAAAGTACTCCGGCCATACCCAGTACAGCGTGACGGGAACAGGCTGGTTCGTTGGATTGGCCACATTCCCGTCTTTACAAAATTCTTTCTTTTGAATCGTGATTTGGCTGTTCGTCACACGATTCGAGTAATACCCGTTCTTGCAGCTCGTAAAGAACAGTAAGTGGCCTTTGACCAGGCCAAGGAGCGTCGCTGCCTCGGACGACAGCGTTCCCCCGTCCTCAACAACGCCGGCGCCCGTGACCTTGAGCACGCGCGACAGATTAATCGTTACCCCGTCCAGGTCACTCACCAGCGGCTTCACCGTAAATGTAATCTTGCCGCGAGCGCCCGGGTACAGAGAGCCCGCGGTCTCGTTGTTCAGGTTGGAGCCGAGCGTTACCGTCATGGCGTCGGGCGCATCCAGGCCATCGATGGCATGCTTTTCCTCGGGCGTGCGCTCGGAGCGCTCGTAATAGCCCACGTGCGCGCCGGACTCACCCTCGCCCGCGGCGGTCAGTGTGTACCGATCCGCCTTCGCTCCGATCGTACTCCCCGTGGCGCTCACTCGGTTATTCGCAGCAAACCAGGCCAGGCATGCAAAGATGGCGACGATGGCAGCCAGCACAAACAGACCGCTCACCAGGAAATCCTTCCAGAAATCCTTAAGGGTCCGCACGTGCTCGTCGGCAGCTTGACGGTACTCGGCCGCCGTCTTGTGCTGCTGGAGCTCACTATGTCGGTCCATACCACTCATCGCTTACGTTTGCCCTGCTTGCGGGCTTGCCATCCTTTTCCGCTTGGTCGCGTTTATCCGTTGTTCGCAGGTAGAGAATTCAGGCAGAATACAACACCATACGATAAGGTTAAAGAATAGCATTGACCTGCGGTTTGCTCCACAACGCAAACCTTAATGATGTCTTAAAGATTACGAATAGCAGCCTCGCCCATATGCCAAAGACACGGTGCAAGCTCGCCTGCCCTCTCGCACAAAAACCGGGGTGGGGCCTGCCGTTCTTGCAAGTCCCACCCCGGTCGATGGTCTGTGTATGCTGGGGCGCAGCCGGGCGAGGCGGATCCGTGCTACCGCCCCGCCTGGCCGCGAAGTTAACTACAGCTCGTTGGCCGCGTGATATGCCGTGCGAATGGCGCTCGCAATGTCGGCGGTACGCTCGCCCGAGCAGTCGCCCACGCAGGTCACGGGCACCGTCACGCCATCCAGGTCAAACGCGTTGGCCTTGGAGCCCACGGCAATCACCACGTAATCGCAGGCGATCTTCACCGGCTCCTCGGCGCCGTCCTCGGTGGTGCGCACGGCCTCCACGCCCTCGTCGGTAATGGCGGTCAGGCGGGTCTTCACGTGCTGCTCCACGTTGTGCTCGGCAAAGTCGCTCATAATCAGCGGCAGAATGGTCTCGGACTCGCCCGCGGCAATCTTGTCGAGCATCTCCACGATCGCCACCTCGCAGCCGTGCTGCAGCAGGTACTCGGCAGTCTCGGTGCCCACCAGGCCACCGCCAAAGCCGGCGACGCGGCCCGTAAGCTCCACGAGGCGAGCG
>USNA01000149.1 GCA_900555955.1 uncultured Collinsella sp.
GCGCCAAACGAAGCACCTGCTCATACTGCGGATAGGCCACATGCATGTCAACAGGCACGACACTCGTCATCTCGACAATCTGCCCGGCCTCCCGAGCAGCTGCCACCGCCGCCTGCGTCGCCGCAGTATAGGCGCGCACCAAGCCACCAGGTCCCAACAGCGTGCCACCAAAATAGCGCGTCACCACGCAGCAAACATTTTTGAGCTCTGCGCCGCGCAACACCTCGAGCGTCGGCATACCGCTCGTGCGGCTCGGCTCACCATCATCGCTCTGGCGCTCGCGTCCATCGACTAAAATCCACGCGGGAACATTGTGTCGAGCGTCGTAATGACGCTTGCGAACCATCTCGATAAAGGCATTCGCCTCATCCTCGGACTCAATATGGACCAGCTGGGCAATAAATCGGCTCTTGCGGTCCACAAACTCGCCCGAAACCTCAATATTTGATTGCAGAGTTAAATAGCTGTCCAACAAAGCCCCTCAACAACAAGCAAAGCAACAAACAGCCTCAATAATACGGCAAAGGCCGTACCGATAACCTCGGTAAATAGAACGGAAACGCCAATGATACCGTCACCAACAGCGAGAACCCGTCAGCGCGAGCAAGGTGCCTTGAAAGACAAGGGCATTGACCTTATGGTCATGCCCGAAGGCTTGAAAGGCAGATTGCCGCGCTGACGGGTTCGCAGCGTCAACATAGTTGCCAAGTGGGCCTATAAGCCGGGTTCTGTCGTGAACGGTCATTTATCTTGTCTGCACGTTACCGTGCAGCTCCACGCACGCTACCCGAACGCGGACCGGGCCGGCCCATAGCGTTCCTATTCGCGCTTGCTCCGGATGGGGCTTGCCAACGGTATCAGGTGTCTGCACGTGCGGGGGTTGCCCAAGCCGCCGTGTTGCCACGACGCTGGTGGTCTCTTACACCACCGTTTCAGCTTTTCCCTTTACGCCTTGCGGCGCAGGTGGGAGTCTTCTTTTCTGCGGCGCTTTCCGTCGGATCACTCCGCCCGGCCGTTAGCCGGCATCCCGCCCTCTGGAGCCCGGACTTTCCTCACGCGTACTGCAAGCAGCACATCGCGCGACCGTCTGGCCCACTCAGCAGTGCAAGAGTGTAACACACCGTTGCCGCAGGCAATGGCACAACGCAAACGCTCGACACGATAAACCAAGAACCGCCATGCGTTACAATGGTCCTGTCGATGGGCAACGTCGTCAGTCGAGACGCGACCGCGCTCCGCACCCCTCCGTCTACTCGGTGTGTTCCCGCCTCCTCCCCGAGGCGGGATGTCGGCATTTTTTCATGCACCGACAATCCAATAGCCTGTGGACAGCCCGGCAGCATTGCGCATCTCGGCGCCAAATGCAAAAAGGGATCCGTCCATTACGGACGGATCCCTTAAACAAGTGATCGTCAAACCGATTTACTCGGCGTCGGTCTCCTCGTCCTTCTTCTCGGAAGGCAGCGGGGTAACCTCGATCTCGACGCCCAGAGTCTCAGCAGCAGACTTCATGGACAGGGAGATACGACGACGGTCGAGGTCGATCTCCATGACCTTGACCTGAACCTTGTCGCCCACATGGGTGACCTGAGAAGGCTGATCGACGTGCTTGTTGGCCATCTCGGAGATGTGCACCAGGCCCTCGATGCCCTCGCCCAGGTCGACGAAAGCGCCGAACGGGACAAGCTTGGTCACAGTGCCCTCGACGATGGCGCCGACGGGGTACTTCTTGACCAGTGCGCGCCACGGATCCTCGGTGGTCTGCTTGAGACCCAGGGAGATGCGCTCGCGGTTGAGATCGACGTCGAGAACCTCGACCTCGACCTCCTGGCCGACCTTGACAACCTCGGAAGGATGGTTGACGTGGTTCCAGGAGAGCTCGGAGATGTGGATGAGGCCGTCGATACCGCCGAGGTCGACGAAGGCGCCGAAGTCGACGATGGAGGAAACGGTGCCCTGGAGACGCATACCAGACTTGAGCTTGGACAGGATCTCGGAGCGCTCAGCCTTACGGGACTCCTCGAGCACGACGCGACGGGAGAGGACAACGTTGTTGCGGTTGCGGTCCATCTCGATGACGCGAGCCTCGATGCGGGTGCCCATGTAGGAGGTGAGGTCCTTGACGCGACGGAGGTCGACGAGGGAAGCGGGCAGGAAGCCACGCAGGCCGATGTCGAGGATCAGGCCGCCCTTGACAACCTCGATAACCTCGCCCTCGACGTTCTCGCCGGAGTTGAACTTCTCCTCGATGCGGTTCCAAGCACGCTCGTACTCGGCACGCTTCTTGGACAGGACCAGACGACCGTCCTTGTCCTCCTTCTGGAGAACCAGAGCCTCGATGGGATCACCGAGTGCAACGATGTCTGCAGGGTTAGCGTCCTTGCGGATGGACAGCTCGCGGACCGGGATAACGCCCTCGGACTTGAATCCGATGTCAACGAGCACCTCGTCATGCTCGATCTTAACGACAGTGCCGTTAACGAGATCGCCCTCATCAAAGTCGGTAATCGTACCGTCGATGAGGTTGTTCATCTCCTCCTCGTTGACATCGTCAAGAGAGAAAATGGACGAGTTCTGAATCTCACTCAAAGGTGGACCCCTTTCGAACTACGGGGCCCCGATTGCTAGGACCTACAGAAGGGTGCGACAAGCACACAACGTTTAGGAACACTCGGGAGCCGACAGATACTAATGTGACGCTTATGCAATCACGTTCGTATAGGTTACGGGGAAATGGGTTCGATTTCAAGCGTGAACTGCGATTTTTTACTCGTGTGGAGACTTTTTCGTAATCTTATGAACACACGTCTCCACAACTTGACGATAACCAGCCAGGCATTTGGCTTTGGGGTAAAGTATCCGGAGCCAACGATTCTGGAACGATTTATCGAGAAAGGTGCCCGCGTGCTCAAAGCAGTCGTTTTCGATATGGACGAAACGCTTCTCAGCATCAACCTCAACGCGTTCATCCTTCGCTATTTTAAGGATGTCTCGTCGATGCTCGCGGATATCGGTCGCCGCAGCCACGGTGGCACGATGGCACGCCTCGGCACTATCTTGGTCGACCTCAACGCCAATCGCCGAAGCGGCACGGATAATCGCACCAATCTTGAGTTCTACCAAGAAGAGGTTGAGCGCCGGTGCGGCATTTGCCTCTCGGACCCACTCATCTACGAGGCGTTTACCTACTACGACCGCGAAGTTCTTCCGTACAAGAACGACGATGTCATCAACGCCCACGCCATGCCCGGCGCACATGCCGCGCTTCAGGCCGTACAGGATGCAGGGCTACGTTGCGCGCTCTTTACCAACCCCAGCTTTCCGCAGGGGGCCATCGAGTGCCGCATGGGTTGGGGCGACCTGGCCGACGCCCCCTTTGAGCTCGTCACGCACATGGGAAACACCACCCGCTGCAAGCCCGATGCCACCTACTATCTAGAGCAGCTTCAGGTGATGGGGCTCGAGCCGCACGAGGTCCTTATGGTGGGCAACGATCCCAAACGCGACTTCCCCAGCCCCGCCTGCGGCATTCAGACTGCCTATGTGGGCCAAGGCAAGCCCAGCCGAGCCACCTGGTGCGGAACGATGGAAGACTTCGCCCGCGATTTCAACGCCGTAGTAGAAGCCTTCTACGAACACCAAGTAGCCGACGAACTGTCATAGGACCCCTCGCTCCAAACAAAATAACGCCGCAGGTTGAGCATAAGTCAGCGAAAACGCCCCTAAGCGAGCAATGTGCCTTGAAAGAGGAGGGCATAGGCCTTCTGGCCATGCCCGAAGGCTTGAAAGGCAGATTGCCGCTCTGGCGGGCTTGCAGCGTCGACTGGTTACGCGGTTTGGTAAAACCGCGTAACTAACAAACCTGGGTTTTGCCGATCATGATGTTGAGGATCTCGATGTCGGTGTCCTTCATGCCCACGCGGCCTACGTAGCCCATACTGGCGATTGTTTGCTCAACGGTATCTTGGATCAGGCCCTCGCCGGCGCGGAAGCCGCGACCCTGCATGGCCATATCATGGCCCAGAATCGCCGCATCGACGGCAGCCGAGATCTTGGCGG